>CAIJLX010000037.1 GCA_903821695.1 uncultured Alphaproteobacteria bacterium
CCTCGCGAGACACAGGATATAAGCGCTTGTTCATGGCAAAAATCTCCCTTTCGCCATAACCTATATCATAAAAATACAGGTTTGTTAACAGTGCCTAATAAGCGCAGTTGCATTGTTGGTACTTGCTGGAGTTTTGCGCTCCAAATCAGCAAAAGTTACTTCGGCATAAGGCGTAAGCCCTGGTGCCAATGCATAATCCACACCGAGCGACGTTACCTTTGCTTTATTGCTATGGAATTGGCTTTGCAGATAGGTGATGCTCGTTCCCCATGCGCCTTGCGTATAACCCGCACCCAACGATACATAACGTGAATCCTTCAACGTCGGTGAGGTGTGCGAAAGGCTCGTGCCCCAATCGCCGTAAGAGGCTCCTAGATTGAAGCCTGCATAAGTGAGGTTGGTGCCAACAGCATACGCATCCAGATTTTCATGGCCTGCTACTTCTGCTTCGCCATGTTCGCCGGTAATGCTCGCCGCGATTCCTACTTTCCCGATTTCAGCGAGGTAATGCAGACCACCTGCGAATGCATTGCTGTAATCGCTATGGCCATTTTTGCCGGTGAAGCCAGCTGCGGTGCCGCTATCACCCGTATCAGGAATGAAGCTGCCGCCGAATTGGAAGCCTTTCACGCGTGGGCTGTAATAGGAAATTTTATTCGCATCTTCGGTTGCACCATGTTGATGGTGCAGTGGCAAGGAAGGATGGTGAATAAAATCATCATGACCGAGGGCAAACGGCGAACCACCTGTGTGCGTGTGCCCATGCGGATCTGCCGGGAAGCGAATCACATCATTATATTTGCCATGTGTGCCACCAGTTGCACGGGCGAAATTGCTTGGATCTACGTTCATCCGTGCCTGTGCATCATCCACTGCGCCGGCTTCTACGCGACCGAGATTCGATTCAAAAAACAGATAGGTTTTATCTGCGTTCAAACCCTCATCATCATCCGCTGCAGTCACATCCGCTTCTAATTCGATGACAGCTCCATAAGCAAATCCTGCATCGGAAACCTGGCGGAATTTTACATGCACTTCGGTGTCGTTAAAAAATTTCACATCATGCTCATTGCGGTCGATATCTTGCCTGACTGCGGTTGCAGCGAAATCATAAAAACCGCTGATGCTGACACCTTCGGCCTCCTCTTTATGCACATGACCGCCATGGGCAAGCGCGGTGGTCGAAGCAAGTAAAAATGGCAACGCGAACAGCGCTGCTTTCGTTGACTTATAAAACATAAAAAATCCTTTCAAAAATAATAGAACGTCACAAAGTGACGGCGAACAAATTATTTAGGAAAGTACAGGTGGTGCGCGGGAAATGAACAGCGTGTGTGCAACAAGTGGCACAGCCAATTGCTGTTCCGGCAATGGCGTTACGGTGAGCTGTTTTAGCGAAAGTGTGAGTGCAATTTCGGCAGAAGGTGTAAGCGGTGGATTAACGCTCGCCAACACGCAAAGCACGCAATGTGGCTTATGCGGCGTAACCGGTTCTTTCGGGAAATTCGCGGCATCGATATAGCGGTAACCTTCCGCCGTACAGATCAGTATTTTTCCATCGACCGCTTCCGGATGCTGCACAAACGGCAGCAACGCATTGCCCATCACCGCGAGCAACGCCGTCAACATCAATGCAAAATATATCCGCGAGAACTTAGGCACAAAATTTTTTTAAATTACGCGCGTACAAATTGCAAATAATGAATGTCATTATTTCCATCCGCACGGGCTTTTGCTTCATAGCGGGTCATCACATAATCGGCTGGTGGGGTGCGCCAATTTCCATCCCAAATAAAATCCTCGCGCGCCATCATCTGCACCATGATCCATTGCAGATATTCATAATGATCCGTCGCCAAAAATAATGGTGCACCAGAGGGCATTAATTTCGAAAGCAGATCAAGTGTATCCGGATTAATGATGCGGCGTTTATTATGTTTGCGTTTTGGCCACGGATCGGCAAATAAAATATCGGCACCGGCGACCGATTGTGCCGGCAGTGATTGTAACAACAACCGCGCATCCTCGGTATAAAGCTGCACATTTTTTAAATTATTTTTTTCGATATGCGACAGCATTGTCGCGATACCATTTTCATATACTTCGCAGCCAATATAATTACGCTCAGGATAAAGCTTTGCCTTCTGCGCTAAATATTCCCCAGAGCCGTAACCAATTTCGAGATGCAGCGAGGGGCGTGGCTTGCCATCATATAGCATCTGCGGCAACAGGTTCTGCCACAGCTCTGCCTTACGTGGCTTCAGCTTTTTTCCACGCTTGCGGCCATAGGAGGGGAGCAAGCGAGGAACGAATGGTTCGCTCCCCGGATTACTCATCCCAATCGCTTCAATGATTCAACCAAATCCAAACGTTCCCAGCTGAAGCCGCCATCTGCTTCGGGCTTGCGGCCGAAATGGCCATAGGCGGCCGTGCGGCGGTAGATTGGGCGGTTTAGTTGGAGGTGTTCGCGGATGCCGCGTGGTGAAAGATTCACTAATTCTTGCAGTTCTTTTGCGATTACTTCTTCATCTACTTTGCCAGTACCGTGAGTATCAACATAAACCGCGAGTGGTTTGGAAACGCCGATCGCGTAGGCGAGCTGCATCGTGCAATTTTCAGCGAGGCCAGAAGCGACTACGTTTTTCGCGAGATAGCGGGCTGCATAAGCGGCAGAGCGATCTACTTTTGTTGGGTCTTTGCCGGAGAATGCGCCGCCACCATGGGGGGCCGCACCGCCGTAGGTATCGACGATGATTTTGCGTCCCGTTAAGCCGCAATCTGAATCTGGGCCGCCGATGACGAAGCGGCCGGTTGGGTTGACGTAAATGTGATCAGCAGATGGCATCCAACCTTCAGGCAACACGGATTTGATGACTGGAATCACGATGTCTTTTACTTGTTTGAGGCTTACTTCTTCCGGATGTTGGATCGACACCACCACGTTGCTGGCGCCGACGGGTTTGCCGTTTTTATAGATCAGCGAGATCTGGCTTTTCGCATCAGGGCCCAACGGGATTTCGCGTTTGTGCCATTTTTTGGAGAGCGCTTCCAAAATGCGATGTGAGTAATAAATTGGGGCGGGCATGAATTCTTCGGTTTCTTTGCAGGCATAACCGAACATGATGCCTTGGTCGCCAGCGCCTTCATCTTTTTCGCCAGCTGCATCAACGCCGACTGCGATATCGACCGATTGTGCATGCAGAATGTTTTCGATCTGCGCTTTTTGCCAGTGGAAGCCGCCTTGCTCATAGCCGATTTCTTTGATCACGTTGCGTGCGATATCCACAATGCGGCCTTCAGTCATGCTTTCTGGGCCGCGTACTTCACCGGCGATCACCACACGGTTGGTGGTGGCGAGTGTTTCAATGCCGCAGCGGGAATGGGGGTCTTCTTTAAGGAATGCATCCACAATCGCATCGGAAATTTGATCGCAGATTTTATCTGGATGGCCTTCCGAAACCGATTCCGAAGTAAAAATATAATCTTTCAAACGTGTGGAAACCATGATGCACCCCCTCAAATTAAAAATATTCCAGCAGAGGGCGCGAACGCACACTTAGACCGATATTTTAGGTGGTGGCAAATGCAGAACAAATCACCCACCGCTGGAAAAGCAAGCGAGCTTTAAGACGATTTTCGGGGGGCGTCAACCCATTTCTGCCAGCAATGCTTTCTCGGCGGCGGCGATTTCTTTTTGTAACGTGTCGTAGGTTTTGCTGAGGCGTTTGAGTTGTTTTGGGTCGCCAGATTCGCAGGCATTGGCCATTTCGTTATCCATGGCGTCTTTGCGGGCGATTAATTCTGCGAGTTGTTGTTCTAATTTTTGACGCTCTTTTTCGCGTGGGTCGACTTCGGCTTTTGGCGTCGCTTTCTTTTCTTTTTTATTGTTTTCACTGCGTTCTTTGCGGCGTTGTTGCATAATTAAATTGCGATACGCATCCAAATCATCTTCATACGGTTGGCAGGTGCCATCGGCGACGAGCCAGAGGCGATCGGCCACGTGCTCCACCAAATGAGGATCGTGGCTTACTAAAATCACGGCGCCTTTATAATTATTCATCGCTTGGGTGAGCGCTTCGCGGGCGTCGATATCCAAGTGGTTGGTCGGTTCATCGAGCAGCAAAATATGCGGCGCATCAAAGCTCATCAGACAGAACAGCAGGCGCGCTTTTTCACCACCAGACAGCTCGCCAACTTTAGTATCGGCTTTATGTTTATCAAATCCGAACTTGCCGAGCGAGCCGCGAACTTTAGGTTCCGGTGTGCCTTTCATTGCGCCACGCATAATTTCGTAGGGCGTTTGGGTGACGTCGAGTTCATCGGTTTGGAACTGTGCGAAATAACCGACTTTTAATTTGCCGGATTTGTGGATTTCACCGCCCATTGGCGCTAAGCGCCCGGAGAGCAATTTGACCAAGGTCGATTTACCATTTCCGTTGGCACCCAGCAACGCGATGCGGTCATCCATATCAATGCGTAAGCTCAGTTTTTTCAAGATCGGTTTGCCGGGTTCGTAACCAGCATCGACATCTTCCAGCGTAATCAATGGCGAGCGCAATTCTTCCGGCTGCGGGAAGATGAAGGCAGAGACGCGATCAGCCATTACCGCATCGACAATATCCATTTTCTCAATCATTTTCAGGCGGCTTTGCGCTTGGCGGGCTTTGCTGGCTTTCGCGCGGAAGCGATCGACGAATTCCATCATCTTCGCTTTTTGCGCGGCTTGCTTTTCGTGCATCGCTTGCTGGTTCATCATCTTTTCGGCACGGCGGCGTTCGAACTGGTCGTAGGTGCCGGTATAGACATTCAATTTTTGATGTTCGAGATGCAGAATATGATCAACCGTTTTATTCAAAATATCCCGGTCATGGCTGATGATGATCAACGTTTCGCGATATTTGAGCAGGAAGTTTTCGAGCCACACCATCGCCTCAAAATCCAAGTGGTTGGTAGGCTCATCGAGCAGCAATAAATTTGGTTGGCAGAACAATGCACCAGCGAGTGACACCCGGTTACGCCATCCACCCGAGAAATCTGAAATCGGCCGTTGCTGCGCCTCTTCGTTAAACCCGAGGCCCGCCAAAATCATCGCCGCACGCGAAGGTGCGTTATAAGCATCGATTTCATCGAGCCGCGTATAAATATAACCAATCCGCTCCGGATCTTCTGCCGTTTCCGCTTCTTTGAACAAAGCAGCACGTTCAGAATCGGAATCAAGCACGATATCAACAATCGATTTACCCTCATCCTCAAAATCCTGCTTCACCCATCCCATGGTTGCACCTTTAATCAGGGAGATATCGCCCCCATCCGGCTGCAATTCCCCAGCGATTAACTTGAATAAGGTTGATTTCCCGGTGCCATTCAACCCCACCAACCCATAGCGATGCCCCGCCGGAATCGTAATCGACGTTTTCTCCAACAGTGTGCGGCCGCCAACGCGGTATGTTAAATCATTAATGCTAAGCATAAGCGCGCTTTGCTAAAGGAAATCCGGGAATAAGCAAGCATTAAGGTTTTTTTAAGGGTTTTGGCTTATGATTCGAGGTATGGAACCTATGCAACCAGATTTTCGTACCCCCAAATCCCGCGCCCTGCATGACTTTTCCATGGGCTATATTCGTGGAAAAAGCTTTAATGACCACTGTTGGCATATGGGTTACCAAAGTCGGGACCATGGGCATACAGTAAAACCCTGGAGGGAGGCATTTGAGCAACTACCTGCCTCACCGCCTGCTGATTATCTTTCCGCCATTCATCTCTTAATGGAAGATTGCTCTAAATCTTCTCGCGATTTTAGTTGGATGAAAGAAACTGGACTGACAGGCTACAGTTTTTTAATGAATATATACACTGTAGCACATTCTCGCTCTGATGAAAAAATTTCGCTGCCGGACGAAAAAATCGCTTCATCTTTATTAGATATTTTTTCGCCGAAAGATGAAAACCTTGGTTCCTGGAAAAAACTTCCGCAATTCAAAGAGTCTTTGGCTGAGGTCGTTGCCATAGTCACGCAACGGGATAAAATTACCTTTCTACAGAATGCAGCAGAAACTGGAAATAATACGTCATTTCAACGTGCACTTGAACTTTATCAAGATCCTGATGTTTTGAAAACGCATCTTAGTAATATTAGCAAAGGTAGTTTTACCATACTGCAGAGTGCTGCGAAGGCAGGAAAGAAAAAAATAATAGAAAATCTTTGCGGTTTGTGCCGTGAACATTGCGACAAAGAAACGATCCAAATGCTTTTAAAAACGAGTACAGCTAATAACTTCAATCTCATGCACGATATGCTAGTAAGAGATACTGCTGACAAAAATACACAGCATTATTACGGTAAAGAGACTGTTACCAATGTATTACGACTATATGTTTTTGCTTTTGGTGAAGAAGCAAGAAAGCTAATGCATGTGCACTTAGGACAAAGAGCAGATAGAGCGGGACGTAAACCTGATGTGGTTGATTGGAACATGGATCGTCTCATGGACAATGCAATCGCTGGAGAACAAAGAATGGCTGCTATGCCAGTGAGCATTCCTGAGATCATTGCCGTAATCTCGGATTCAAATAAAATGACCTTCTCGCCGGGTGTAACCGGAAATGATATGTCACTTGAACGCGCAACCGAACTTCATCAAGACGTTGTTTTTTTGAAAGCACATCTCGTTCACGTTAACAGCGAGGGCTATACTGTGCTACAGAGGGCCGCAAATGTAGAGATAGGGAGCAAAAGAATAATAGAGAGTATTTGCGAACTTTGTCGCAAGCATCTTGATAAAGATGCGCTTCAAACACTGTTACAAGCAAAAACAAATAAAAATCTCAATCTCCTGCATGATATGCTGCAAAAAGATAGCAAAGACCCAAGCGCACATTATTACGGCACAGATACTGTCACTAACGTATTGCAACTGTATGTTTTTGCTTTCGGCGAAGAAGAAGCAAGAAGCCTAATGTTTACACAATTAAAGCAAAAAGCAGATGGGGAGAAACCCTTTGTAGGTTCTTGGAATATGGATAGTCTCATGAGCAATGCAATCGCCCGAGAACGAGAAATAGTGGTTGCGCCAGTGCCAGAAACTCCTGCAGAGGCACATGCTTCTGGTATGAAATTAACGCGTATGGATGCTTTTAAAGCAAGAATGGAAGAAACGAAGAAGAAACAAGCTCAGCGCGGTGGTAGTGCTTCCAAGGATAGCTGACGCAACGTTTCCTCTAACCCCAGCACTTCCTGCTTTTCGCTACCAAATCTACGAATAGACACGGTTTTTTCTTCGGCTTCACGTTTGCCGACGCAGATGATGAGCGGCACTTTTTGGAGGGAGTGCTCGCGGATTTTATAGTTTATTTTGTCGGCGCCCGTATCGATTTCAGCGCGGATGCCGGCGGCTTTTAATTGTTTCAACACGTCATAGGCATAATCGTCGACTTCGTTGGTAATGGTGGCCACCACCGCTTGCAAAGGTGCAAGCCACAGGGGGAATTTCCCTGCGTAATGCTCGATTAATACACCGATAAACCGCTCGAGCGAGCCGAGAATCGCGCGATGGAGCATCACCGGCCGGTATTTAGCACCATCTGCTGCTATGTAATTCGCATCGAGGCGCTCCGGAAGTACAAAATCGACCTGCAGCGTACCGCACTGCCAATCGCGCCCGAGTGTATCTTTCAGTGCGAATTCTAATTTCGGCCCATAAAATGCACCTTCGCCTGGGTTTAATGTGTATTCGAGACCTGCAGCTTTCACGGCTTCTTTCAGCGCGTTTTCGGCTTTGTCCCATGTTGCATCCGTGCCCGCACGTTTTGCTGGGCGGTCAGAGAATTTTACTTTGATTTCGGTGAAGCCAAGTTCTTTGTAAACTTCTTGCAACAAGTTACAGAATGCTACGGTTTCGGATGTGATTTGATCTTCGGTGCAGAAAATATGCGCATCGTCCTGCGTGAAACCGCGCACGCGCATGATGCCGTGTAAGCTGCCGCTTGGTTCATTGCGATGGCAGCTGCCGAACTCGGCCATTCGCAGTGGCAAATCGCGATAGCTGTGGAGTTTGGTATTGAAAATTTGCACGTGGCAAGGGCAGTTCATCGGTTTGATCGCGAGCGATTTTTCTTCCGATTCGCTGGTGAACATGTTTTCGCCAAACTTTTCCCAGTGGCCGGATTTTTCCCACAAAATACGATCCACGAGGATCGGTGTTTTCACTTCGATATAGCCATCGCGCTGCAATTTGCTGCGGATGTAATTTTCGAGTGTGCGATAAATTGTCCAGCCTTTGTCGTGCCAGAACACTTGGCCGACGGCTTCTTCCTGAATGTGGAACAGGCCCATTTCTTTGCCGAGTTTGCGGTGGTCGCGTTTTTCGGCTTCTTCGATCATGGTGAGATAGGCTTTGAGCTGTTTCTCATCGGCAAATGCCACGCCATAGATGCGCTGGAGTTGTTTGTTATTGGAATCACCACGCCAATATGCGCCCGCGACTTTCGTCAATTTGAATGCTGAGGAAATTTTGCTGAGCGATGTGCAGTGCGGGCCACGGCATAAATCGATGAACGCATCTTGGCCTTCGCCTTGGCGATAGAGCGAGACTTTGCCTTTTTCGGTGGTGTCATCTTCTTTCGCGCCACGGATAATTTCGGCTTTATATTTTTCGCCGCGAGATTCGAACATGCTGATTGCTTCCTCGCGCTCCCACATTTCACGGGTGACAGGTTGGGCGGTCGCCAAAATCTCACGCATTTTTGCTTCGATTTTTGGCAGATCATCAAACGAAATCGCGTGGCTATCGAGTTCTACGTCGTAATAAAATCCATTTTCGATCGTAGGGCCAATGGCGAGTTTCGCACTAGGCCAGAGTTCCTTCAACGCTTTCGCCAACACCTGCGCGGTCAGCGTATGGCGCATGATGTCGAGGCCTTCGTCATTCTTCGAAGTAAGAATTTCGAGGCGTGCATCACTTGCTATCGAATACGATAAATCGCGCTGCTGTCCATCGACTTTCATCGCAATCGCAGCTTTGGCAAGGCCCGCCCCAATAGAGGCGGCTACTTCCGCGCCAGTTACAGCAGCGGGAAATTCGCGGATGGAGTTATCTGGGAGTGTAATTTTGATCATAAGAATGATGCAAAAACGAGATTTTGGCCGGTTTGTCAAGTTTTTGGGTGGGTGTTAACGTTTTTTTAATGAAATAGACTCATAGTTTTCCTATGTCTGATAAAGTACAGCCATATGAATTTGAGTGTAAAGGCGGGAAGATACTCGTCTTTTCCGATTTGCATTGGGGCGACCTCTCCTTTAAGCAGAACCACGGTGAATTAGAGCGTTTTTATACGCGCTTTGAAAAAGAAGTGCCGAACCTATCGCACGTGGTGTTAAATGGTGATATTATTGGTGGCTTACTGGTTGATAATTTTGACCATTTTCAAGGCTGCATCGCGCGCCTTAAAGCATGGACAGGGCTTGCACCGAACACACAGTTTCATTATCTGCTGGGCAACCACGATATGACTGAAAGTTTAGTCCGCCAACTTGAAGAGGCATTTTCTGGAACAAATTTGAATATTGTTCATGTTTCTGCCCGTAGCGGCAATTTGGTTTTTACACATGGTGATAGTAATAAAGGTTATGAACCAACCAAAAATTATGCGCATAATAAACGAACCTTAGGCACTGTTAACAAACCTCAAGTTTTATAAAGGCAAGGGCAAGGAATGCCATGAAAGTGGAATCGAGTTTGTCGACCCTCAGTGCAAGCCGTCTATTTTCCTTGATTTTCTGGAACATATTTTCAATGCGTCTTCGC
>CAIJLX010000038.1 GCA_903821695.1 uncultured Alphaproteobacteria bacterium
CCCGTGGTTTGTTACTTGGTCTGTAACTGTAATTAGATACTTATTGTCGATACTGATGGTGCGTTCAAATTTTAGTCCACGATCATTAAACCACGTCAAAACAATAGGATGATCTGGTGTAAGTTTATTATTTTCACCTTGAATCTGCCAATTGGTTGTTTCGTTAGGTAGTGCTCCAACATTTGAGTTATCAGCAGTTTTCCATCCGCTAGATACACTGTAACTGTGATCCGAATCTCCATTTTCTAGAAGGCGAATCTTAGGGCTGTTTGGATCAGTATTTTCTGTGTATTTAGTTAATAGTATATCGTCAATGACTGCTCCTGCTTGGCGAATACTACCGATTACTGATTCGTTTTCAATATTTATGCGAGCTGATTTTTCAACGGTTTTTTGCTCTGGTGTGCTATTTGTTTCAATCTTTTGTGGCTCTGGATTGGTTATTGTTGCTGGAGTTTGAGCTTGCAATGCTTGTTCTTGCATTTTCTGCTGCATTAATTTTTCTTGTCTTGGTTTTTCGTAAAACTGAGAGAAGCCTACTAAAATAGCAATGGATAAACCAAATGCAATAAATAGATTACGATTTTCATTCATGCGTTTTGTACTCTTTTTAATTTTTGTGAAGAAGTTATGTTTGCTGAATTTTTTGTTGGTAGATCGGAATTTAGAGCTGGTATTGGATCGTAAGGGTTTTCTGATTTATTAAAAGGTTGGCATTTACACAATCGTTTTAATGTCATCCATAGGCCTTTTGTCAAACCATGACACTCTATTGCTGAAATTGCATAACGACTACAAGTCGGCGTAAATCTACAGCTTGGTGGTAAAAAAGGTGAAACCAACCAACGGTATAAGTATATAAAACTAATGACGAGTCGCTTCATGGTGCCAATCTTGGTTATTTGTTAGTTGTGCCAACAATTCGGTCCATTGAGACCTCAGCTTATTAAAGTCTAGGTTAAAAACCTTAGTTCTAGCAATTAAGACTATGTCAAAAACCAAAGGTGCTGAATTTTCCTTGTTCCACAACCTAATTGTTTCGCGTAACCTACGCTTTGCGCGGTGCCGTTGTACCGAGCCACCTAACTTTTTAGTAACTGTTATGCCAATCATTCCCAGTCTGTTTTCAACAGGTAAAGCTTGCGCAATAAAACCTTCAAAAAAAAACCGCTTTCCGGTACGACTTAAGCGCACATAATCTTTGCGCGCTTTCATAAAATCGTGCACCTAAGCTGATAATTTTGCTCTTCCATTGGCGCGTCTCGAAGAAATAATTCTTCTTCCGTTTTTCGTTGCCATACGTGCACGAAAGCCGTGACGACGTTTACGAACTATGTTGCTTGGTTGAAAAGTGCGTTTCATTATATTTCCTCCATTGAACGTCCCAGCACTATAGCCAAAATAACATCAAAAGGGAAGAATATAGTTTTTAATTTGGCTGTGGTATGATCCATGGGGTTTGTAAGCTCTTGATTATACTAGGTATTTGGGGTTTTTTGTGGGTAATTACAATAGACTATTTAAATTGTTTTGTGGGGGGGGTAAAGAGCTATGGATGTTTTTGAAAAATTCTTAAAAGATCATATTGCCGCAAAAAATATGGGATTTTATTGGACAGATCCTTTGCAAATTATTGAACAAATCAATTTAGAAATTAATGAAGTTAAGGCAGAACTTAACATGGGTAACAGAGAGGCTTTGCAAAATGAGCTTGGCGATATGTTGCACGCATGCTTGAACTTGATTGATTATTGTGAATTTGATGTGCGTCAGACTATGGAAAAAGCGGTGGCAAAAATTGGCAAACGTTTTGAGATGTTGCGAGAAATCATAATGGAGGAGGGGGTTGTTGATTTTGAAAAACAACCTCGTGCTATTAAAATGCAGTATTGGGAAAAAGTGAAGCAACGATTGCTTGATGCTGGTTGATATGTTTTTCGATATTGCAAATTACATTTTTCTTGAATATTGCTAATAATCAAGGCAGTGTATGGTATGGAAAAATTTAAAAAAGAATATAGTCATGCCTAATATCTTTCAAATTATTCACAGCGATGGTTGGAAATTCATAGCTATTTTTGCCGCGGTAGCTTTTCTTATGGCAATGGTTAACCCAAATCTTGGTTGGATTGGTGCTTTGCTTACCGCTTGGTGTATGTACTTTTTTAGAAACCCTGCGCGCACCGTGCCTATGCGAGAGGGTTTGGTTGTAAGTCCTGCTGATGGTATTGTTTGTCAAATAACTTCTGTGGTGCCATCTGCTGATTTAGAGTTGGGAAGCGAACTACTTACCAGAGTTAGTATATTCCTAAATGTTTTTGATGTGCACGTTAACCGTGTGCCAATTGCAGGAACTGTGCATAAAGTGATTTACCATGAAGGGCAGTTTTTAAATGCCTCATTTGATAAAGCTAGTGAAAAGAATGAACGTAACACAGTTGTTGTTGATACTGTTGATGGGCATAGAATTGCTTTTGTGCAAATAGCAGGGTTAATTGCTAGGCGTATTCGCTGTGATCTTGCTCCATTAGAATCTGTAGAAACAGGTCAAGTTTTTGGTTTGATTCGTTTTGGTAGCCGTATGGATGTTTATTTGCCAGAAGGTATGGATCCTTTGGTTATAGAGGGACAAAGAATGGTGTCTGGAGAAACTGTTTTGCTTGATATGAATAATTCAGAGCCAGCTCGTCGAGGAATCAAGCGCTAATGCCTCTTAAAAATAAAGATCAACCTTTACGGAAGAAAATTGCCTTGAAAAAAGGGGCAATAAGGGGGAGTCTTCAAAAAAAAATAGCCGGGCGTCGTATTAAAGTTGAGCCCTTTGCTGCTCTTTTGCCCCATATTATAACCGTTACAGCCTTGTGTTCTGGTTTGACCGGTATCCGTCAAGCTTTACTGGAAAACTGGGAGGGGGCGGTTTTTGCTATTTTGTTAGCGGCTTTCCTAGATGGTGTGGATGGGCGTTTGGCTCGTTTGCTAGGTACGTCTAGCCATTTTGGTGCGGAGCTAGATTCTTTTGCCGATTTAATTAATTTTGGGGTGGTGCCTGCGCTTGTAATGTATTTCTATGCTTTGCAAAGCTTGGGTAACCCTGGTTGGGCAGTGGTGCTATTTTTTAGCACCTGCATGGTTCTGCGTTTAGCGCGATTTAATGTTATGGCTTTTGATGAAAGTAAATTTCCCTTGTGGGGTAAAAATTTTTCGGTAGGCGCGCCTGCTCCAGCTGCTGCTTTATTGTGTCTTAGTCCTTTGATTTTTGAATTGGCATTTCCCGGGGTTAATTTCAACAGTGTAGTTGTTGCGTTTATTATGATTTGTGTTGGTGGATTAATGGTAAGTAGATTGCCGACCTTATCTTTTAAAAAGCTACCATTGAATCAACAACATACAATCCCTGTGGTTCTTGCTGTGGTTACTTTTTTTGGTTGCCTTTATAGTGCTCCGTGGCAAACTTTGGCTTTAGTAATTTTTTGCTACGTTACAAGTATGCCATTGGTTTTTTGGCAGTGCCGACTTTTTGTTAAGAAACATCACTCAGAATCTAAGAATCAATCCTAATTTTCTCTAAGATTTCTCCTAGTTTTTAATGGGGATTTTCAAAATACGAAAATAATTTAATTTTTTCCCATAAACATGTTGACGACAAAAGTATTTGTGATTATATTCAAGAACATAGCGCGGAAGAGCGCGGCACTGGGGAGACTTGGTGGTAATTGAAAAGTCAAGAAGAGATTGTGAAAGGTAAGAGAGTCGGTGGAACGAATAATGGGTTCTCCGGTTCTTGCTTTTTATTTTATAGAATAGTCAAGAGCTTTGTGAGAACCGACAATATGTTTTATTAAAACATGAGAGTTTGATCCTGGCTCAGAACGAACGCTGGCGGCATGCTTAACACATGCAAGTCGAACGAACGTATGGGGCTTGCTTCATACGTTAGTGGCAGACGGGTGAGAAACGCGTGGGAACGTACCCTAAAGTTCGGAATAACTATTGGAAACGATAGCTAATACCGGATGTGACCGAGAGGTTAAAGGTTTACCGCTTTGGGAGCGGCCCGCGTTAGATTAGCTAGTTGGTGGGGTAAAGGCCTACCAAGGCAATGATCTATAGCTGGTCTGAGAGGATGACCAGCCACACTGGGACTGAGACACGGCCCAGACTCCTACGGGAGGCAGCAGTGGGGAATATTGGACAATGGGGGCAACCCTGATCCAGCAATGCCGCGTGAATGATGAAGGCCTTAGGGTTGTAAAGTTCTTTTATTGATGACGATAATGACGGTAATCAATGAATAAGCACCGGCTAACTTCGTGCCAGCAGCCGCGGTAATACGAAGGGTGCTAGCGTTGTTCGGAATGACTGGGCGTAAAGGGTGCGTAGGCGGCCAGAAACGTCTGATGTGAAATCCCTGGGCTTAACCTAGGAACTGCATTGGATACGGTCTGGCTAGAGTCCGCGAGAGGAAGATGGAATTGTGCGTGTAGAGGTGAAATTCGTAGATATGCACAAGAACACCGGTGGCGAAGGCGATCTTCTGGAGCGGTACTGACGCTAAGGCACGAAAGTGTGGGGAGCAAACAGGATTAGATACCCTGGTAGTCCACACTGTAAACGATGAATGTTAGATGTCGGGGAGGTTACTCTTCGGTATCGCAGCTAACGCATTAAACATTCCGCCTGGGGAGTACGGTCGCAAGATTAAAACTCAAAGGAATTGACGGGGACCCGCACAAGCGGTGGAGTATGTGGTTTAATTCGAAGCAACGCGCAGAACCTTACCAACCCTTGACATGGGACGTATGAGCTTAAGAGATTAAGTTCTTCACTTCGGGTGGCGTCCACACAGGTGCTGCATGGCTGTCGTCAGCTCGTGTCGTGAGATGTTGGGTTAAGTCCCGCAACGAGCGCAACCCTCATCCTTAGTTGCCATCAGGTTTGGCTGGGCACTTTAAGGAAACTGCCGGTGATAAGCCGGAGGAAGGTGGGGATGACGTCAAGTCATCATGGCCCTTACGGCCTGGGCTACACACGTGCTACAATGGCGGTCACAATGGGCAGCTACTTCGCGAGAAGATGCTAATCTCCAAAGGCCGTCTCAGTTCGGATTGTTCTCTGCAACTCGAGAACATGAAGTCGGAATCGCTAGTAATCGTGGATCAGCAAGCCACGGTGAATACGTTCCCGGGTCTTGTACACACTGCCCGTCAAGCCATGGGAGTGGGTTCTACCTTACGCCGGTGGGCTAACCGCAAGGAAGCAGCCGTTCACGGTAGGATTCATGACTGGGGTTAAGTCGTAACAAGGTAGCCGTATCGGAAGGTGCGGCTGGATTACCTCCTTTCTAAGGATTTGTTAGGGTATGAGGAGTTAGCTTGCTAACTTCGGCCTCCTAACGCCTTATCACGGCACGCCACCGTCTCCCTTTATTTCTTCTTTTGATTCACGGTAAAATAATCTTATGAGCTATCTTCTTCAGTTATTACGCTGGTTATTCCCTAAGACGTACATACGTATAAATGTTGCTAATTTAAAACGTAAGCATAGAAAAAGCCTCAAGGCAGCAAAGACTTCACAAGAACGTCAAGATGTAGAAGGTTTTTTCTATCATGAATTTTTGGAATGGGACGAGTGGATGTCTTCTATTGAAGACGCAGAACTAGTTGAAAAAGCAAAGAAGAGGGACATTTCTCTGGATGATTTTTCTTTGCCGCCCTATGATAAAGACGACTTGTACGCTATAAAAAATAGTCATTACTATTACGGCGCATTTGGTTCTCGCTTACTGGATCCTAACACTCGCAAGGCAGTTTCAAAAGCAATTAGAGATCGGGCACCATCTTATCGGAAAGAGCGTCGAGAAGACAAAAAGCTGGTTGTTAATGTGATTGTATCTTTGGCGTCCTTGATAGGTACAATTACTGGCCTTGTTGCGGTTATAACACATTGAGTGGCGCTACCTCCCTTTATTCTTCTTTGATTTCACGATTTATTTCCCCAATTCTCCCTTTACAAATTATACCCTGCATGGTATAAACCATCATGTTTAAGAAGTTAGTCTGGCACCGTAGTTCGCTGGAGGATTTGAAAGGATTTCCGCGAAAAGTACAGCGTCAGGTTGGGTTTGCGCTGCATGAGGCGCAATGTGGGGATAAGCATCCGGATGCGAAACCGCTTAAAGGGTTTGGCGGAGTGATGGAGGTGGCGGGCCGGTTTGATACGAATACGTATCGGGCGGTGTATTACACCAAGATCGCAGATCGGATTGTGGTGCTGCATTGTTTCCAGAAGAAATCGAAACACGGCATCGCTACGCCTAAACAGGAAATTGATTTAATACGCCAACGCCTCAAAGAGGCAGAAAAGGAAGTGAGCCATGACTAAAAAATCCAACTTTATCGCAAGCTCCGGCAACGTATTCGCAGATATAGGTTGCGAAGATGCACCCGAACTTCTCGCCAAAGCAAAACTCGCCCATGAAATCGCCAGCATCATCAAGGCACGCGGACTTACCCAGCAAGCCGCCGCCAACCTGCTTGCCACTACTCAAGCAAAAGTCTCCGATGTCGTCCGTGGCAGGCTCGAAAAATTCACCCTAGACCGCCTCATTAAAATGCTCGTTGCTTTTGACCGCGATGTAGATATCTCTTACAAGCCCGCCTCCCATGGTCACGCTGTGGTAACTGTCCATCCGATGTAGTGATTATTTCCCCATTGTCTCTTTATGTCACAACCTTACAATCACAAGGTTAGGTTGAGAATTATGAAAATAGGTTTTTGGATTTTTGTGGTGGTGTTTTTTGCTTTCCCGGGGTGGGGGCAGGAGATTGTCGGCTTTGATGTCGGTGTCCACATGAATAAAAGCCTCGCACAGCTGGAGTCGGCGGCGGGCAATGGCGATACAAAAGCGGCCTATGAGCTTGGCTATGCCTATGCAGGAACCAAGGAAATTCCACGGGATTTTGCAAAGGCAGTGGCCTGGACTCGCAAAGCGGCCGAGAAGGGCCATGCCGGCGCACAATATAATTTGGGTGTATTTTATTATCATGGCTATGGTGTGCCCAAAAGCCATGCAGAAGCAATCAAATGGTGGCGCAAGGCGGCCGAAAATGGCGAGCCACGGGCGCAATATAATTTGGGCTATCAATATATCGTAAATAGTGAAGATGTTTCCAAAGACGATGTCGTCGAGGCTCTCAAATGGTGGTTCAAGGCTGCTAAAAATGGTGAGCCTGGGGCGCAGTTTTATCTCGGTGTATTTTACCATGATGGCAATGGCGTGCCGAGAGATTACGACGAATCCTACAAATGGTTCTCCAAGGCTGCCGAGAAAAATGACGCCCGTGCACAAAACGGATTAGGCGCCCTCTATTTTAACGGCCAAGGCGTGCGCAAGGATTATGTCGAAGCCTATAAATGGTTCAATCTCTCGGCGGCCCAAAGCAACCCCGACGGCATCGAAAACCGCGACATGATCGAAGACTACATGACCAAAGAAGAAATCGAACGCGGCCAATCCCGCGTCCGCGACTGGGCCCTAAAACGCCGCTAACACAGACTGCCAATCAGCCGCCGGTTTATTATTAAGCAAAGAAGCCGTCGAAACACCAGCCTCCCGCGCAAGCCGGATCAGGCTAATATCGAGCATGGTAATCGGAATCGAGGCGAGCAATTGTTTGTCGGGATTTTGCTCGCGTGCTTGTTGCATCAGCGTGCGGATATAATCCGGCGCAGCGAGGTCGTGGAGTTGATTGATGGGCAGGGTGCGCAGGTCAGAGCTATTAAGCAAATCATCTTCCGGATTCTTATTTACAGTGCGCCAGCTTTTTAAACCGAGCTTGGAAAATACAGCTTCGCTAGCTGAGAGAGATTCAATAGCGCCACCTGATTCATCGCCCTGTTTGGCCCGATAATGCATGACGCAATCTGGTAGGCGATCTTTGAGCAATGCGACGACGGAGGCGCACCAGCGTTCGAGGTTGCCGATATCTTCTAGTGGAATAATCTCTGGGTTTTTGAGGAAGGGTAGGGCGACTTGTATCTGCTCTTTTTGTTGCTCAAAGTTGAGCGGGTTACGTAGCGGATCGAAAAACTTGCTGCCGGCTTTGTTGACGGAGCCGACAATGATGATCGGCGTCAGGTCTGCATCCATAATCTCCCGAATACACTCCACATGAATGCGGTGCATGGGCTGGCGGCGGCCGATTGAGACTGCGTATTTCATCAGACGATTTTACACACTTCCGCAAAATCCAAACGTGGATTACGTGGATGAAGCTTTTCCTTCACGCCATAACCAAGGCTGCAGATGAAGTTAGATTTATAGGTCGTGCCTGCAAAAAATTCAGCGTCAACTTTGGCATTTTTAAACCCACTCATTGGCCCGCAATCAAGCCCCAAGCCACGAGCAGCCAGCATAAAATAAGCTGCCTGTAATGAGCCATTGCGCAGGGCAATCACCTGCAGTGCCGCCTCCGGCAGATCCTTAAACCAAGCCTTTGCATCCACATGGGGGAATAATTTGGGCAAGTTTTCATAAAAAGCCATGTCATAGGCGAACAGAGCAGTAACGGGTGCTGCCATTGTTTTTTCGACATTTCCGGCATCCAGGCAGGGTTTTAGGCGCGCTTTGGCCTCTGGAGTTTTAACAAATACGATGCGTAAAGGGCACATATTGGCCGAGGTAGGGCCCATTTTAGCCAGGTCATAGGCCTTGATTAACAGGGCATCATCGACCGGTTTATCCTGCCAATAGCTATGGGTGCGGGCTTCGGTGAAGAGCTTATCAGGCATAAAAATCCTTATATTTCAATTGGTTAAATAACCTTCTCCTCACTATGCACCATTGTCACAAAAGTTTCAAGAAACCGTAACATCACTGTCACAATTCCCCATTACAAATAAAGCATCCGGGTTAACGTTTTGTTAGGAATTTGCGGGTAGGATGTAAGGGTAGAGTTGGAGAAAAGTATGGCAGGCGATGAAATTATTCAGCAATTTGTTACGGAGCTAAAGAAGAATCCCTCCGCACATCAATTTGTAAAATCCGTTTTTGGTCAGCTAAAAGCGGCTACCAATGATGCTGATGGCCTGACAGCGGCGGAAGTAACCAAGATTTCGACCTCTGCTAAAAAGCAACTCAATGATGCCAAAAACGACGGCATTATCTCTGCGGAAGAAGAGAAAATTGGTTCGCAAATGATTGCCTCGATGCAAAATTTGCCACAACTCGATAAAGCAAATACGCAAAAATTTCTAAACGGCTTCGACGCATTGCTTGATGCTCAAACAAAAGAAGAAGCTAAAAAAGCAGCCACCCAAGCTAATGAAGCAGCGCCCGATTTCTTTAAAATGATTATCGGCTTTTTAATGCAGCTTTTGGGCTTCCCACCTGAGCAAGTGCAGGAATTTTTAGGGCAAACAGAAAATACGGCGCCAACAAAACAAGCCCCTACTACAACAGCACCAAAAGCGAACACAGCTAGCGCTGATCCAACACTCATTGGTGATGTAGGACGTGCTGTTGGACCAATGCCAAATACTCCAGAAGCGCGCGCTATGGTGCAAACAGCGGATTATGTGGCAAGAAATGCTCAGCATCGTACCGATTTATTGGCCGCAAATCCGAAAATGTCGATGCAGCAAATTGTGGCAAAAACAGGCGAAGGAAGTGGTGATACCAGTAAATCGCGTGAAAGTTATTATGCAGCCGCATTTAAGGAAAATGCTTATGCAATGGCAAATGGAAGCTGGTCACCCACGGGTGTTGCTGTACCTGCAGTTGGTGCGGCAGCATTTACAGCATCTTATTTGGGCGGAGGTGCAGCTTTGTCATTAACTGGAATTGGCGCACCAGTAGGCGTGCCGCTAATTCTTGCTGGCGCAGGAATTGCCGTTGCTGGTGCAGCCATTACCGGAGTTTCGGCGACGACTGCGTATAATGCGGTCGATGGCGTGCCGATGATTAATTATAACGGTATCCAGGGAGATTTACGCCGTGCAACGGAAGAGGCTGCCCGTAGAAAACGTGAGGTTGCTGCAGATCCTCTCAATGAATATTTGGGGCTTGAAGTCAGCTTAACGACTGCAAAAATAAATGATGTGAATGCCATGGTGGTAACTGCTGCGCCATTGAAGCGCAACTCTCCTATGGAACGAGATGCACGTGCGATTGGCGAGAAAGAAGCGGAACAGCAATTGCTTGCTTCAATGCGTACAGGTTATATGCCCCAATATGATTTGGAAGCATTAAACCAGCAAAAATCTGCATTAAACATTGATAAACAGAAGAAGGCATTAGAAGAAATTGCAACCCAAAAAGAAGCCATCTTGCTTCAGATTGGCCGCAATACCGCCTTGTCGCAACTTAATGAAGAAATATCACTGCATCCGGAAAAAGCGAGAAGCACTGCGGGCTGGTGGAAAGCCAAAACGATGAATATGTTTACGGAAACGGATGCTCATACCGGATATATTGCCAGCGAGGCTTCTAAAAACAAAATCGCGGCGGATGATGCCATTAATGATTTAAGAAAAAAATTGGCAGCTTTAGAAGAAAAACAAACGTCAGCCGCCAAAGATCTGGCAGCGGGTTTTAAAGAAGAAGCAAAATTGAACCAGCAGATGGAATATTCTAAAGGCTTTGTAAATGGTACCGGCCTGGCGGGAGAGGTGAGTAAGATCCACGGGCAATTATTTGCGAAGGAAAGACAGGCGGAAATAGATCGCCAAAAGCTAGACGACGAAGCAAAGAAGCAAAAAATTATCGATGACGCTAATGCGAAGCTGAAAGTAAAACAAGACGCGCTTCGGGCGGAGGCTTCGGGGTTGGGAAAGGGAAGTTCGGCTGCACAGGGAGGAGCATATTATACTGGAGCAGCACAACAGCAGGACCAGCGAGCGAGCATCGAAAACCAACTGGCGCAGAAAAAAGCGAGTTTGCAAGAGGCGCAACGAGAATTGCATGAGTTGGAAGGTGCTGTGCGGGCTGCGAGAGGGGAAGCGAGTGTGAAGGACAAAGCTCGTCAGATCCCGGGGGCAAGAAGTGGCGCCCATTTTGATGCTAGTACTTCTTCTAATACAAATAGCTCTTATTCTGGCAATTCTTGGAGTAATTCGACCATCCAGGCGGATATGCATTTTCCAAAAGATTTGGGTGCAGACTATCAGAGTAAAGTGATGAGAGAGAAAGCGAAACAAGATTTTCATTCTGCTTCGCGCGATGCAAATTATCTTGATCGAGATACTCAATTACGACGTGAGGAGCTCACTCATAAGATCCATGTGCTGAAGGAAGATATCCGGTTTTTGGATGGTCAATTGCTTGGCGCGGGTGGAGGTTATGATCGCTTATCGTTAAAAACTCGCGAGCGGGTTGCGGAGCTGGCGGAAGCATTGCAGATGCCAGAAAGTGTGATTCTTAAAAGCGAAAAATTAATGCGCCAGGTTGGTAAGCTGGAGCGGGAAGAAAAATTAGCGGGTATGTATGGCAATATAACCTCGCAACCAATTAAAGAAACGATGGTTGGTTACGGGATGCCTGATATTGACCCATTGAAGGCAAGTGGAGTGAATCATGCGAACATTGATTATAATCGCCAGATTGCTCTCGGTGCTGCACAGGATGTAAACGATGGCCGAAGAGCTGCGCGGGGTAAAGTGGAGGCGGCGGCTGCTAAGAATGCAGATCGCGTGCATGCGCTTACTGGCAATATCGGCGAGATAGCGCAAGTGGAATATGTGAAAGAGCTGCGAGTTAACTTACGCCAAATTCAGGAAAATTTGGTGGAAGTGGCAAGCACACGTGATCGCCTGGTGCAGATAACAGATGATATTGCAAAGAGAATTACCCAAACCCTTAGATCCGATCCGCAAGATGTGAGCGGGCTTATTCGACAAGGAAAAGAGCTGGAGAAACAAGCGAGCACATTGCAGGCGATGGGCAGTCAAGATGCCGCCAATTCCTTGCTTGCTGCTTCTGGGCTGATTAAAAATGCCATCATGAATCCGAACGCGCTGGATGAAGACCAAGTGAATCATAGTGAAAAACTACAGATTGCGCAGGCAGTTCGCGGTTTAAAAAATGCGGTGGAGCATTCCTTAGATAAAACTACGGAGAACTTAGAAAAGAAGAAGGACAAGACTATAGAATCAATCGAGAATTTAAGGCCAAGCGATGGTGGCAAAAAGCCAACGACACCTGGTGGTCCACGGAGCTTCGCTTAACTGATCATCTCATAAGCCGGTAATGTCAGAAACTCGGTGAAGGTAGGGGCTAGGATAATTTTATCCAATAACTGTTCTGCCTGCTTCAATTTGTCACCTGCGAGTGATGCGATTTTTTTGAGCTCTTCTTGCTTATATTTTGTATAAAGTTCTGGCGTAATTTGGGTGCCATCATTTAAGCTCGCTTTATGGTAGATCCATTGCCAGATTTGTGCGCGGGAGATTTCGGCGGTGGCGGCATCTTCCATCAAATTATAAATTGGTACGCAGCCTAATCCGCGTAGCCAGGATTCCATATAGAGCAATGAAACGCTGATATTATTGCGGAGGCCCGCTTCGGTGATATCGCCCTTTGGCACTTCGAGCAGGTCTTTTACCGTGACAGTGATATCCGGAATTTTGTTCACCTGATTTGGGGTCGGCATGAGGCGGTTAAATACCTCCATCGCAGTTGGGATGAGGCCGGGGTGTGCGACCCAAGTACCGTCATGACCATTACCAGCTTCGCGTTCTTTATCGGCTTTTACTTTGGCGAGTGCGGCATCGTTTGCGGCAGGGTCATTTTTGATTGGGATTTGAGCGGCCATACCACCCATCGCGAAGGCACCACGGCTGTGGCAGGTTTTGATGAGCAGCAGCGAATAGGATTTGAGGAAGTGCGAAGTCATGGTGACTTGCGCGCGGTCTGGCATCACGAAATTGGGGTTGCTGCTGAACTTCTTGATGAAGCTGAAAATATAATCCCAACGGCCACAATTGAGCGCGACGATGTTTTCCTTGAGGGCATATAAAATTTCTTCCATCTCGAACGAGGCGAGGATGGTTTCGATCAATACAGTGACTTTAATAGTGCCGCGTTTGATGCCCATAAACTCTTCAGCATAAGCAAATACATCGCTCCATAGGGCGGCTTCTTTGTAGCTTTCGAGTTTAGGCAGATAGAAATAAGGCCCGCTACCATTCGCGAGCAGGGTTTTGGCGTTATGGAAGAAATAAAGCCCGAAATCGAACAACGCACCGGGGATTGGTTCGCCATTCAAGGTAACGTGCTTTTCGAACAAGTGCCAACCACGGGGGCGCACTTTTAAGGTCGCGAGGCCGGAGGCATTGAGTTTATATTCTTTGCCTTCTGGGCTTTTGAAGCTGATGGTTCGGCGGTTGGCGTCACGCAGGTTTACTTGGCCCTCGAGGTTATTCTGCCAGCTGGGGGTGTTAGCGTCTTCAAAATCAGCCATGAACACTTTCGCGCCGGAATTGAGTGCGTTGATGATCATTTTGCGGTCGACAGGGCCGGTAATTTCGACTCGGCGGTCTAGCAAATCAGCCGGAATGGGGGCTACTTTCCAGTCGCCTTCGCGGATGGATTTGGTCTCGGGGAGGAAATCAGGGAGTTCACCTTTTTCTATACGCTTTTGGCGCTCAACCCGGGCGGCGAGCAGCTCTTTTACGCGTGGGGTAAATTTTTCGGCTAAATTCGTAACGAATTGGAGCGCTTCTGGGGTTAAAATCTCAGCAAATTGGGGGGTAATTTCACCCTTCACATTAAGTTTAGACATGTCTTGAATCCTTGGCTGTTTTGGTGCAGGATACCGCCCGACTTAGAATAGGCAAGGATAAAACAATGGTAGATATTTTAGACGAAGCACGCGAGGCGGTGCAGCAAGAACAAATGCTGGCACTGATCAAAAAATATGGCTCGTTGATTATCATGGCCACCGTTGCCGGTATTATATTCATCATCGGCTGGCAAATGTGGCAGGCCTCAAAGCGTAAAGCAGAGTATAAAACCTCGGTCGCCTATTTCGATGCGCTGGAGAAATTGCAGTCGGGCGATGCAGAGGGCGGTAAAGCGGTGCTACTCGCAATCTCTAAAGATGCTCCTAAAGGTTATAGAAGTATTGCCGCTCTCCAACTCGCAGCACAAAAAGTGGAAGCCTGGAAGGTCAAAGAAGCGCTGGCTGATTACCAGGCAATCGAAAAAAATGGTGATCCGGCTTTCCGAGAACTGGCAACCTTATTGATTGCCCAGTTGACCGATGGACCAATTGAAAACACAGCCGGCGTATGGCGTTTTTCGGCGCTGGAGTTACAGGGACTGAAACATTTGCAGGCAAAACAATATGCCAAAGCCCGCGAAAGTTTTACCAAAATTTCGACCGATCCCCTTAGCCCACAAGGCCTGCGCCAGCGTGCTGCGGATTTGATTTTATATGCGACCTATCTGGAAGATAACGCGAAATGAAAACCTCTACTACTCCGCATACCGGCATAAGCCGGTATCCATTCTTTCAAGCAGTTTCTGGATCCCGACTTTCGTCGGGATGCGTAAGTGTTGTACTTCTGCTTATGCTTGCGGGTTGCTCTATCCTTCCAGACTGGATGGGCACGAGCGATGAAAAGCGCCTTGAAGGTAAGCGGCTTTCTATTCTGCCTGATAGGCAAGTGTTGGCGGCTGAACCTGCGCTGAAAGATGCGCCGATTTCACTTCCTGCGCCGGAAAATAATAGTGCGTGGTATCAGGGCCAGGCAGTATCCGATGATGGCTATGGTGTCGTGCGTCATGCTTTATTGCGGGGTAATTTGTCCAAGCAAGAAACTTTCTCCTATGCGAGTGCACCGGATGAGGATGTGCGGTTGACTTCGACCCCTGTCGTGGTTGGAAATTTGCTGGTGTTGTTGGATGGCCAGGGCGAACTCTCGGCACATGCCTTGAACGATTTGGATAAAAAAATCTGGCAAGCAGATTTACAAAAACTGACGAAGGAGGAGCTTCCTGCTTCTGGCCGCGAATCAGGCTTTTCGCGGTTGTTAGGCGAAGGCAAAGAAGATTTTATCGGCGGCAATATTTCGTTTGTGGAAGGCTATATTGTTGCCACGACCGGCAATGGCCATGTGTTCGCATTTGAGTTGGCAACTGGTAAATTGCTATGGCATCGCGCGATGGGGATTTCAATTCAGTCCGTACCATCAGGCCGCAATGGAATGATTTATTTTGTGACTTCCGATAATCAACTTTATGCGCTCTCGCTTAGAGATGGCACGACGCAATGGACGAGTAATGGCGTTCCACAGCAAACCAAAATTCTGGGTGCGCCTGCGCCATTGCCGCTCTCGGAATTGGTGCTAGTGCCATATTCTTCCGGTGAGCTGGTTGCGCTGAAGCAAGTGAATGGCTTTAAGCTGTGGGAAGAAAATATGGATACTGATTTGCGCATCGGTGCGCTTGGTTTCCGCTTCTCGGATATTATGGCGGCGCCGGTTTCTTATGGTGGCCGGGTGTTTATTTCGGCTGAGGGCCATTTGGTGGCGCTTGATGTGCGTACTGGAAATCGTCTCTGGCAATTGCCAGTCACATTATCGAGTACGCCATGGGTTGCGGGTGATTGGCTGTTTGGGATGACGAATAAGCAGGAATTAGTGGCGATCCAAGTGACGGATGGCAAGATCCGTTGGGTGACGCCGCTGCCGCAATATGTGAAGCCGGAAGAGAAAAAAGAACGCATCAGCTGGAGCGGGCCGGTGCTCGCGAACGGACAGCTAATTGTAGTTGGTTCAAAGGGGCAGCTGAAGACATTTGGTTTCGAGAATGGCGACGCGAAAGCGACGCATGAGATTCCAGATAATGTGCTGTTGCCACCGATTGTCGCTGGCGGAAAATTGTTCTTACTCAGCAATGAAGCTGAATTAGTAGTAGTGGAATAAATATGGCGTTCACCGTTGCCATTATTGGCCGCCCGAATGTGGGTAAATCAACTCTATTTAACCGCCTGAGCAACACGCGCCATAAAGCGTTGGTTGATCCGCGCCCTGGCGCGACGCGTGATCGTCGCGTGGCCACCGCAAAAATAGATGACCAAACTTTCAATATCATCGACACTGCAGGCCTAGAACAAGCCTCGCCCAACACGATGACAGCGCATATGATGGTCCAAACGGATAAGGCTATTCAGGAAGCGGATTTGCTGCTGATGGTGGTGGATGTGCGTGCGGGTCTAACGGGGGAAGACTCGATCTTCGCCAAGAAAATCCGCAAAAGTGGCAAGCCGGTTATCTTGGTATTGAACAAATCTGAATCGTCCAATGCCCAAACGGCGCTGGTTGAATTCTCACGGCTTGGCTTTAAAGATGCGGTCGCAACTTCCGCAGAGCATGCTATCGGCCTGCCTGATTTATGGGAATCGATCATGTCTTATATGCCGGAAGAGGAACAAGAAAAACCTGCCGAAGATGGCAAAATTAAAATCGCGATTATCGGCCGCCCTAACGCCGGCAAATCCACTCTCATGAATCAAATTTTGGGCGAAGATCGTGTGATCACCAGCCCAGTTGCAGGCACTACGCGTGATGCAATTGCGATCCCGTTTGCTTGGAAGGGAACGCCGATTGAGATTATCGATACAGCTGGTATGCGCCGTAAAAGCCGAATCGAAGATGACCTGGAAAAACGTAGTGTTTCGGATGCGCTGGAGATGCTCAATTTCTGTCATATCGTGATTCTAGTAGTCGATGCTGGCTCGCCGCTTGATAAGCAAGATTTAACCCTGGGCGACCGCGCATTGAGCGAAGGCCGGGTATTGGTAATCGCCATTAATAAATGGGATACAGTAACCGCGCCTCAGAAATTGCTGGGTGATATTTATAATAAACTCGAGCATGGTTTGGGGCAGGTGAAGGGTATTCTTGCGGTGCCGATTTCAGCACGCACCGGCTATCACGTGCCCGAACTTTTAGATACGGCGTTGGAGGCCTATGGGCGCTGGAATATGCAGATCCCGACTAGCCGTTTAAATGACTGGCTGATTGATGCCACAGAAGACCATTCGCCGCCAATGTATAATGGTAAACAGGTGCATCTGCGTTATGCGACCCAAAGCAATACCCGTCCGCCGACTTTCCTGCTTTTTTCGAGCACACAAGGGGATATTCCAGAGCATTACCGGCGCTATCTGGCGCACCATTTGAGCGAGGCGTTTAATCTCAATGGGTTGCCGGTGCGGGTGTTTATCCGTAAGAAAAAGAATCCATATGCAAATGACGAGAACTCAGTTTAAAGTAGCTGTATGAAAAGATGGATTTTCTGGATACTTATCGTAGCAGTACTGTCGGCCCTCTATCAGCGTTATTATCAGCCAGAGGAGATAGCTCGCCAATTTACGGGATTATCAAGTTCGCTATCTGGAAAATATCTTGCTGCCCGCTTCGCGGAGCGCCACGGCAAGCATGATGAAGCTGCCGATAACCTCGCCGCTGCCCTCAAAAAAGATCCGACCAATTTACGTATTTTAGAACGCAGCTTCGCGTTGCATGTCATGACCGGCAAAATGGATGATGCGATTGCCGATGCCACGCTCTATCGCGGTTTCGCACCACGCGCCTTCGCAGCGAATAATATGCTTGCGATCGCCGAGATGAAGAAGGGCAATTTTGTCGCCGCCGACCAATATTTACAATCTATTACAGCTGGTGCGAGTGAAGAAGATTTGAAGATGCACGCGCTGTTACTTCCTATCATCCGTGGTTGGGTGTTGGTGGGGCAGGGGCGTTATCCGGATGCACGACAATTGCTTGATACTATTGATCCCAGCTCTGAATTATTGCCTTTCATTTTGTATCAGCGTGCGTTGATGGCGGATGTGGGGAATAACCAAAAAGATGCAGCGCGGATTTACGATACATTGCTCGAAAGCATCTCCAAGCCGTCATATCGTTTATCACAAGCTGCAGCGAGTTTTTTCTCCCGTATTGGCCGCAAGGAACGTGCACAAGAAATAGTAGAAGCGTTTAACGAAGCGCATCCAAGTTTTATGATTACTGGTATTCCAAAATCACCTCCGATTGCTTCTGCGCCCGAAGGTTTGGCAGAATTTTTTATGGAGACAAGCAGCTTGCTCTATGGCCGCCAGATGACAGAGACATCGCTGGTTTATTTAAACCTCGCGCTTTATCTGCGCCCGGATCTTTCCTATGCACAATTCCTGCTCGCATCGGTGCAGGAAAATCGCAAAATGTATGAAGAGGCGATTCGCTATTTTGAAATGCTGCGCCCTGAAGATCCATTCTATGGTGAAGCCCAAATCGCAATTGCGCGGGATTATTATAAGCTCGGAAATACAAATAAAGCGAAGCAGTTTTTAGAAGCCAGATTGCGTATCAAAGAAAACGATAAAGATGCACTTGGCATGCTCGCTGATTTCGCACTGCAGGAAAAAGATTTCGATAAGGCGGCGGAATATTACACGCGGTTGTTAGATCTTCCCGACGGAAAAGATTCGGAGCGCTGGGCCTGGTATTTCTCACGCGGTATTTCGCTAGAGCGACTAAATAAATGGCAAAAAGCAGAGCCAGATTTTATGAAAGCATTGGAGCTGAAACCTAACCACCCAGAGGTGATGAACTACCTTGCTTATACTTGGGTAACGCAAGGCGTTAACCTTGAAAAGGCACGCGATATGCTGAACTTGGCGGTAGAGGCGCGCCCCAATGATGCCCATATTATTGATAGTTATGGTTGGGTGCTTTATACGCTCGGAGAATATGAAGAGGCGCTATTATATATGGAGCGTGCGAATGAATTAATGCCGGCGGACCCAACCGTGAATGACCATATGGGGGATGTCTATTGGCAGCTCGGCCGTAAGCGCGAAGCGAAGTTCCAATGGGAGCGCGCCTTGAGCTTTGACCCTGAACCGGAAGACGCAGCAAAAATTCGTCAGAAACTAGAGCATGGTCTTAAGCCCAGCAAAAATTAATCTCTATCTGCATGTCTGCGGCAAGCGGGCGGATGGATATCATTTGCTGGATAGTCTGATGGCGCCATTGGCGTTCGGTGATACACTCGAAATAACCTCCCATTCTGAATTATCACTAGAAGTAATAGGCAGCTCGCTCGCCCAAGAACCAGTCGAAAAAAACCTGGTGATGAAGGCTGCCCGCATGTTGCAAGAAGTGCTCAATACAACGCAAGGCGCAAAGATGGTTTTGCATAAACGTATTCCGCATGCTGCAGGGCTCGGTGGGGGGTCTTCTAATGCGGCAACGGCACTCAAATTATTGCTGCAATTATGGAATAAAAAATTGGATTCGGAACAGCTACTGAAGCTTGCCACATCGTTGGGTGCAGATGTGCCGTTTTTCCTTTCGCCTAGTGCGCAATATGCAGAAGGTATTGGCGAAAAATTGACGCCTGTTGGTTTGCCAAAACTTCATCTGCTATTGTTCAATTCAGGGACGGCTGTACCAACGGTAGATGTATTTAAAAAAGGCTTTGCGGAATATTCTCGGCCAGCGATCAAACGCCAAAGTTTTGCTGATGTGAATGAGGTCATTTTGTATCTACAGTCACTCAACAACGACCTCACCAAAAACGCGACGATGCTTGCGCCGGAAATTGAGGACATACTTTTGAGGATAGAAAAAAGTCCGGGTTGCTTGCTGGCGCGGATGAGCGGGAGTGGGGCGACATGTTTTGGAATATTTGAGAGTGCAGAGTCTTGCACAAAAGCGGCACTGCAATTTCCCAATTATTGGGTGAAGACGACGCACACCTTATGAACATGCAGGCGAAGATCCGGCGGTGGTATGAAGCACATGGGCGCAAGGACTTGCCATGGCGAAATACGGATAATCCTTATAAGATTTATATTAGCGAGATTATGTTGTAGCAGACGCAAGTGGCGACGGTACTTGCTCGGTACTACGCTCCGTTCTTGAAAAAATTCCCGACGCTTTCGGCACTCGCAAAAGCACCGGAAGTGGAGGTGCTCAAAAGCTGGGAGGGGCTAGGGTATTATCAACGAGCACGCAATTTGCATAAGGCTGCAAAAATGGCGTCGCCGAATATGCCGAACACATTGGAAGGTTTAATTGCTTTGCCAGGCATTGGTCAGAACACGGCACATGCTATTTTAGCACTGGCGTACCACCAACCGGTGGCGGTGTTGGAGGCTAATGTGAAGCGTGTGTTGGCGCGATATTATGCCTTGCCGGTGGCGGGGTGGGAGGAGGCTGATGCCCTGCTCGATCGTAAGCACCCATTTATATACAACCAGGCGATGATGGATATTGGGGCGATGATCTGTACGCCCAAGGCACCGAAATGCCCGGAGTGTCCGCTTGTCTCCGGCTGTAAGGGGAAGGTTAATCCGGAGCTCTACCCTGTTAAGAAATTGACGAAAAAAGTGCCGGTGCGGGAGAGGTCTATTATGGTGGCTGTCAACGCAAAAGGGCAGATCGCCTTGGCCCAAAAGCAAGAGGGGCGGCTGCTTTCTGGGCTTTATGGCTTTTGGCAACAGGAGGAAGCGACTGCAGGAAAAGTGATAGGCGAGGTGGTGCAGCAATATAGTCATTTTACCCTGAAGGGCCGAGTGATATTGCGTCAGGAAAAGACAAAAGAGCAGCAATGGTACACGCCGGCGCAGATCGCTAAGTTGCCGCTTTCCAAGCTGGATCAGAAAGTTCTGAAAATCCTCATTGACCATCTGCATGTGAACCGTCAAAATTAGCGGCAGCAAAATCTAAGGAGAATAAGATGGACGTATCAAAAATTACCGTGGGCAAATCAGCGCCATGGGACATTAATGTAGTGATCGAAGTGGCGCAGGGTTCCTCGCCAGTGAAATATGAGTTGGATAAAGATTCGGGGGCGGTTTTTGTCGATCGCTTCCTCGGCACGGCCATGCATTATCCATGCAATTATGGCTTTATCCCAAACACCCTAGGCGGCGATGGCGATCCGCTGGATGTATTGGTGATTAGTCCGCTTGCAGTCGTTCCTGGAAGTGTCATTCGCGCCCGCCCAATTGGTGTGTTGATGATGGAAGATGAAGGCGGGATGGATGAGAAAATCCTCGCTGTTCCGGTTTCAAAACTAACCCCGCTTTATGACAACTATAAAAGCTATAAGGATGTGCCAGAACTCTTAATTAAACAGATCGGCCATTTCTTTGAACATTACAAAGACCTCGAACCTGGCAAATGGGTGAAGGTAAAAGAATGGCGCGATGGTGAAGGTGCTGCAGCGCTAATCGAAGAAGGCATTGCCCGCCAGAAAAAAGAAAAACAGGCAGCGTAAATGGCAAAAAAACAAAGGCCACCTACAGACCGCGAAAAGGAATATGCCAAGAGAATAATCACCCGCTTGTTCGTGGTGACTATTATTTTGACAATCATTTCTACTGCTCTGGTTTTTATAGGTTTCACCTATTTGGTGGTAATGATCATTATTTCCCTATTGCCCGCAATTGTTGCGAGCATTGTTGATCGTCGTCCGCGAAAATTCGCTTCTAAAACGGTAACCTGTTTTAACATCGCGGGTTTATTGCCTCCGCTGTTTGATACGTTTTTGGCTTCTGATCCGGACATTGCGGCACAGCATCAATTGGCGGATCCGTATACATGGATCATGGTCTATGGCTTTGCAGGTTTTGGGTGGTTGGTCGTATTCGTGATTCCACAAATGGTATTTTTATTCCTCGTTGTCCGTTCTGATCACACCATCAAAAAACTCGAAGCCAAGCGCAATGAGTTGGTAGAAGAATGGGGTGAGCGAGTGCGTGGGAGTTCCCAGTAATATGACTGCAATCATTATTGACGGCAAAGCCATCGCCGAAGGTTTGCGCAAGCAAATCGCCGAGGAAGTGAGCGGCCTGAAAAACAAACCAGGCCTTGCGGTGGTATTGGTCGGGGAAGACCCCGCAAGCCAGGTCTATGTGCGCAATAAGGCAAAGATGACGGCTGAAGTTGGCATGCAATCCTTCGAGCATATTTTGCCTGTGGATACATCAGAGCGAGCACTGATCCGCCTTGTCGAACAGCTGAATAATAACCCGGCGGTGCAGGGCATTTTAGTGCAGCTTCCTTTGCCTAAACACATTAGTGAAAACGCAGTGATCGAAGCTATTGCGCCGGAAAAAGATGTTGATGGTTTCCATGTGGTGAACAGCGGAAAATTAGCGACGGGGCAAGAAGGGTTAGTGCCATGCACACCACTGGGGTGCATCATTTTGCTCAAGCAAACCTTGGGTGATTTATCGGGTAAACATGCGGTGGTGATTGGGCGTTCGAATATTGTCGGTAAGCCGATGGCGGCGTTGTTGCTGAAGGAAAATTGTACGGTGACAGTCGTGCATTCTAAAACACCGAATCCGGAAAAGATTTCGGCGCAGGCGGATATTGTAGTGGCGGCGATTGGGAAGCCTCGCTTTGTGAAAAAAGAGTGGGTGAAGCCGGGTGCGTGCGTGATTGATGTAGGTATTAATCGCGATGAAAATAACAAGCTTTGTGGTGACGTCGATTTTGCTTCTGTCTCTGAAATTGCAGGGGCGATTACGCCTGTTCCGGGCGGGGTAGGGCCGATGACGATTGCATGCCTGCTGAAGAATACATTGACCGCCTATAAACAACAGATGAGTAAATAACATGGATAAAAACCAGCTTGGCGATTTGCTCAAAAAAGCAAAAACATTAGGCGCGACTGCAGCCGATATTCTGATGGTCAACAGCGCACAAATGAGTGTCCGCCAACGCATGGGTGAAGCAGAAACAGTGGAACGTGCCGAGTCGGTTGGGCTGGGTCTGCGGGTGTTGGTGAAAGGTCGTGGCGGTATGCGCCAGGCGATGGTTTCCTCTAATGATATTCGGCCGGATACGCTAAACGCACTGGTTGATCGTGCAGTGGATATGGCAAAGATTGCTCCGGTGGATCCCTATACGAGCCTTGCGCCACGCTCCAAGCTCGCGAAGGAAATTCGGCAGCTAGATTTGAGTGATCCTAACACGCCGACGGTGGAGCAATTATTGGAGATGGCGAAGACTGCGGAAGATGCTGCACTCGCTGTTAAAGGCATTACTAACTCCGAAGCCGCCGATACCCAATTTAGCCGCAACCGGATTCAATTGCTGACGAGCGATGACTTTGTTGGTGAATATGAAACGACCAGTTATTCGCTTTCAGTTTCCATTATCTCGGGCAAAGGTGAGGCGATGGAAAATGATTATGATTATGCCGTGGCTCGTCACCTCGCTGATCTCACTGATCCGGCGAAAATTGGCAAGAGTGCAGCCAAGCGTGCAGTCGGCAAATTAAAGCCGCGCAAAGTTCCAACCTGCCAAGTACCAGTCATTTTTGAAGCTCGTGTTGCCCGCTCATTATTGAGCAGTTTTGCAGGCGCCATCAATGGTGCATCGGTAGCTCGCGGGGCAACCTTCTTAAAAGATAAAATGGGCGAACAGCTGTTTCCGAAGGGTATCGAAATTTTGGATGATCCGTTCCGCCTGCGTGGTATTGCTTCCCATCCGTTTGATGGCGAAGGTGTAGCTGGTAAACGCCTACGCGTGGTGAAGGATGGGATGCTTAGCTCATGGCTGCTCGATACACGTTCGGCGAAGCAATTGAAGTTGCGCACAACGGGCCATGCGGCTCGTGGCATCGGCTCTCCGCCATCGCCGAGCAACAGCAATTTTTACATGAAAAAGGGTAAGCAAACCCTCAAAAGTCTGATCGGCGAGATCCAGAACGGGTTTTATGTGACGGATGCATTTGGCATGGGAATTAATGGCATTACCGGCGATTATAGCCAGGGTGCGGGCGGGTTTTGGATTGAAAACGGTAAGCTAACCTATGCGGTGAGCGAGGTGACGATTGCGGGTAATATGTTGGATATGTTTAAGAATTTGACGGCCGCCAGCGATCTGCAATTCCTCTATGGCACCAACTGCCCCTCTCTGCGGATTGATGGGATGACCATCGCAGGAACTTGAACGGCAGAAATTGACTTTCTGAGCGCACCGCTTTATCACTCTGCCGCATTAACAAAGGTAGTATATGACAAAAAACATCTTGGTATTGGCCGGAGACGGCATTGGTCCTGAAGTCTGCGCACAGGCAGTTCGGGTATTAAAGAAACTCACGGGCTCGGCATTTACCTATAGCGAAGCCCTCATCGGCGGTGCGGCGTATGACGCCGTCGGAACCCCATTCCCAGCCGATACACTTGCCAAAGCAAAAGAAGCAGATGCAATTTTGCTTGGCGCTGTAGGCGGCCCGAAATGGGAGAAACTTGATTATTCTGTACGCCCGGAACGTGCGCTGCTCGGGATTCGCAAAGAGCTCGGCCTTTTCGCAAATTTGCGCCCGGCGATTGTGTTTGAGGCATTGGTCGAAGCTTCCTCACTCAAGCCAGAATTGGTTGCAGGGTTAGACCTCATGATTGTGCGCGAATTGACTGGCGGGATTTATTTCGGCGAGCCACGTGGTGTGACCACATTGCCCAATGGTGACCGCAAGGGGATTAACACGGAAGTGTATACAACACCAGAAATTCGCCGCATCGCGAAGGTGGCATTTGAGCTTGCTGCGAAACGTGGTGGCAAAGTATGCTCAGTGGATAAAGCGAACGTGTTAGAGGCGACTGAACTCTGGCGTGAAGAAGTGATTCACATTTCCAAAGATTATCCAAAAATCGAACTCTCGCACATGTATGTCGATAACGCCGCCATGCAATTGGTGCGCACACCGAAGCAGTTTGATGTGATGGTGACGACCAATATGTTCGGCGATATTTTATCCGATATTGCTTCGATGCTAACCGGCTCGCTCGGCATGTTGCCTTCGGCATCGCTCGGCGCGAAACAAGAAAATGGCAAACAGCATGCGCTCTATGAGCCTGTGCATGGAAGTGCGCCCGATATCGCTGGCAAAGGTATCGCGAATCCGATCGCGACCATCTTGAGTGCGGCGATGATGTTGCGTTATTCTTTCGATATGAAGAAGGAAGCAGATGCACTGGAAGCAGCGATCAAGAAAGTGTTGGGGCAGGGTATCCGTACCGGTGATATCATGCAAGATGGCATGAAAAAAATCGGCACCACCGAAATGGGTGATGCAATTTTGGCTGCGCTTTAATGAGCAACAAATCCAAAGCACGGCAAGTTGCAGTTCAGGGAATTTATAATATTCTGCTGCTGGATAAAAAGCCGGAGGATATGGGGAAGCTACTCGATGATCTCATCGCTTCCGCGAGTGTAAAACAGCCGATTAAAATCGACCAAGAGTTTTGCCGGACATTGCTCGAAGGTGTTTTTTTCCGTCAGGCTGATTTGGAAGCATTGCTCGAGAAACATAGTAAATCCAAACTGCATAGCCCGCTGGTAAAGGCAATTTTGCTCGCCGGTACATTTGAATTACTGGTGATGACAGAGACCTCCGCCAAAACGATTATCAGCGAATATATGGGACAGGCGGAACTTTATTTTGATACGCCGGAGCGGCCATTTATCCATGCCGTGCTTGATGCCGTCTCTAAAGATGTCCGGGCATGAATGAATTTGATTTCATTGCCAAATATCTAAAACCCCTCGCGGGAAAAGAAGCCCTCGCCCTAAAAGATGACGCCGCAATCATCCCCGCTGGCGAAGATGCCGAATATGTCATCACCAAAGATGCGCTGATCGAAGGTATCCATTTCTTGCCCAAGACCAACCCGGCTGATCTGGCCTATAAAATCATGGGCGCCAATTTATCGGATATTGCGGCGATGGGTGCCGCCCCACGTTTTTATCTCTGCGCCGCATGCCTCAACCCCAGCATTGATGAAACCTGGCTTTCGACCTTCACGACGACGCTAGAGAAGATTCAAAAACGCTATAAGGTTGTTCTCATTGGTGGGGACACTACACGCCATCCAGGTAGCCTGATGTTTTCGATTACGATGATTGGTGAAGTGCCTAAAGGCATGGCCTTGCTACGAAGTGGTGCAAAGGTCGGCGATGTGGTTTGGGTCTCTGGGCGGATAGGTGAAGCGGCTAATTTTAAGAGCACTCGTTATCTGCGGCCAGAACCTCGTGTTGAGCTGGGGCTTGCTTTGCGCGATATTGCAACGGCAGCAGTTGATATATCGGATGGTCTGGTAGCTGATATTGAGCATATTGCGAAGGCTTCCGATGTGAAAATAAGTCTGCAGGCGGATGCGATTCCGATCGCGACCGGGGCGACAGTGGAGAAGGCCATCGTGGCGGGTGATGATTATGAACTGGCCTTCACCGCCTCGCCGGAAATGAATGATATCATCGAGAAACTAGGGTTTGAGGTGACGCCGATCGGCCATGTGCTGGCGGGCTCTGGGGTGCAGGTTCTGGATGCCAAGAACCAGCCGATCACTTTAACGAAAAAAGGCTATACGCATTTTTAATCGTTTGGTGTAGTTTCACCTCCATGGAATCATACATATATATACTTGGGGGATTAGTCGTAGGTTCAGGGCTAGGCTTTTTGCTGGCTAGAGCATTACGCAAGGAAGATACCCAAGCCGCCGTTTTATTATCAGACAATGCGACGCTCCAGCAGGAAGTTTCACGGTTGCGGCTTGAAGCTGAGAGCAAAGAGCAAACCACCCGTCAGGCACTCGAAAAGGCAGCTGGGCTAGAAGCAAAGAACGCAACTCTGCTCGATAACTTTGTGCAGATGCAGGATCAGATGCGTATGCAATTTGAGAACCTTGCTCGCCAGATATTTGAAGAAAATTCAAATCGTTTTTCGGAGCAATCGAAGAAGGGATTGGGTGATCTGCTGAATCCGCTCAAAGAACGCCTTGTCGAATTCCAAACCAAAGTCGATAAATCATTTGGTGATCAAGCGAAGGAGCAATTCGCCCTCAAAAATGAGATTGAGCGGATTGTAAAAGTAAGCCAGACGATGAATATGCAAACCGAGAATCTGACCAAGGCACTGAAGGGCGATGTGAAGGCACAGGGCAATTGGGGCGAGATTGTGCTCGAGCGAATTCTCGAAGAATCAGGCCTGCGTGAAGGTGTGGAATATTACCTGCAAGGTTCAGGGCTGGGGTTGAAGGATAATGAAGGCCGTGTGCAAAAGCCAGATGTGGTGATTGTGCTGCCAGAAGGCAAACATATCATCATCGATTCCAAAGTATCGCTGACGCATTATGAGCGTTATGTGGCGGAGGAAGACGAGGTCGCAAAAAAACTCGCGCTCAAGAATTTTATAGAATCGCTGCGCCAGCATGTGGTCGGGCTTTCGGGTAAACGATATGAGCAGCAGGGTACATTAGGCTCACCAGATTTTGTATTGATGTTTACGCCGATTGAAGGCGCTTATTCGCTGGCGGTGCAGCAGGATCCTGGGTTGCATCCATTCGCGTGGGAGAAGAAAATTGTGCTGGTGTGCCCATCTACGTTGTTTGCAACCTTGCGCACAATTGCCTCCGTTTGGAAGAATGAAATGCAGAACCGGAACGTACAGGAAATCGCACGCCAGGGTGGTGCGCTATATGACAAGTTCGTCGGGTTTATTGAAGATATGACAGAGATCGGCGATCGATTGAAGCAAGTGGATAAGGCATATGATAAGGCAAAAAATAAGCTTGTCGATGGAACTGGTTCGCTAATATCTCGCACCGAAAATTTACGTAAGCTTGGGGCGAAGACTACCAAGCAATTGCCGAAAGAATTAGTCGAAGAAATTGCTATTCAACAACTTGAAAAGAGTGACGCATGAGTGACCTTGCTATTGTGATATTGGCGGCCGGTAAAGGCACCAGAATGAAAACAAGTTTGCCAAAGGTATTGCACCCCATTGCGGGCAAGCCGATGCTGCATCATGTGCTCGATTGCGCAGCAGAATTGAAGCCTACGAAAACGGTTGTGGTGCTCTCGCCGGATGCAGAAGAAATTATTACATCAGTGAAGAAATATGCGCCGAAAGCAAGCATCGCTATTCAGGAAAAACCACTAGGCACAGCGCATGCAGTGATGGCTGCCGAAAGTGTGCTCAAGAACCATAAAGGTCCAGTGTTGGTGTGTTATGGCGATACGCCCTTTATCTCGGCAGATACGCTAAAATTGCTCATTACTGCACTGCAGCGATTGACGATTGTGGTGCTTGGATTTGAGTCAAAAGATCCGGGTGGATATGGCCGTTTGGTCACTAACAATATGGGCGATGTCGAGGCCATTATTGAGGCGCGGGAAGCATCGGCTACGGTGAAGAAAATTAAACTCTGTAATTCTGGCGTGATGGGTTTTGATGGCAGTAAATTATTTGGTCTGTTGAAGCAGATTGAGCCTAACAACAGTAAGAAGGAATTTTACCTCACCGATATCATAGGCATTGCACGTCGTTCGGCTTTGAAAACATCTGTGGTGATAGCGCCGGAGGCCGAAGTGCTGGGAGTAAACTCGCAATCTCAGCTCGCGGATGCGGAAGCATTGTTCCAACAAAAATTACGCCATAAAGCATTGGAGCATGGTGTGCAGATGATGGATCCGGCGACGGTTTATTTGCGTGCAGATACGGAGTTTGGCCGGGATGTCGTGCTGCATCCGCATGTGGTATTTGGTGATGGGGTGAAGGTGGGCGATGGGGTTGAAATTCGCTCCTTCTCGCATATCGAGCAAGCAACGTTGGGCAAGAACACGCGGGTAGGGCCATTCGCACGCATTCGCCCCGGAACGGTGACAGGTGAGGATGTGCATATTGGCAATTTCGTTGAGATAAAAAATGCGAAGTTAGGCAAGCAAGCGAAGGTGAATCACTTAAGCTATGTCGGTGATGCAACCGTAGGTGCGGCTGCCAATATTGGGGCGGGCACCATTACGTGTAATTACGATGGGGTGCATAAGCATCATACCAAAATTGGTGATGGCGCATTTATTGGTTCAAATACTAGTTTAGTTGCGCCGGTGAGCATCGGTAAGGGGGCGGTGATTGGTGCAGGCAGCACGATCACGAAGGATGTAGAGGCGGATGCATTGGCGCTCAATATGATGCCGCAAAAACAGGAAAAAGGTCGGGCAAAAACACTGCGGGCGAAACAGCAGAAAAAGTAATTTTCTTGTTTTACTGGTAATGAGTTCTGCTATAAAGCCCATATTGTTTATTTAGGAGGCTGATATGGCTGCACAAAGCACCGGAAACGAATTTGAAAACATGGTTTATGATATTCCCGTGTTCGCTCAAATCACCCAATTCTTTGATTGGTTTAGTGGCCTGGTGTGGTATTGGCAGCTAGCAGTTGGCTTCGGAATAATTCTCGGTGTGTGGTTATTTTTAAAAATAGTCGCCACTATTTTTGGTTCAGGAGACGAGTAAAAAATCATGACATTTATTGCAGAGCGTTTAAAGGCCATCAAGCCTTCACCCACGATCGCCGTTACCACCAAAGCTGCGGAATTAAAGGCAGCTGGAAAGGATATCATTGGCCTGGGCGCCGGTGAGCCGGATTTCGATACGCCGGATAACATTAAAAACGCCGCCAAAAAAGCGATGGATGCAGGCCAGACAAAATATACCGCTGTTGATGGTACGCCAGAGCTTAAAAAAGCAATCTGCGCAAAATTCAAACGTGAAAATGGCCTCGATTATAAGCCTTCCCAAGTCACCGTCGGCAATGGCGGCAAGCAAGTAATTTATAACGCATTACTGGCTACCCTTAACCCTGGCGATGAAGTCATCATCCCTGCACCTTATTGGGTTTCCTATCCGGATATCACAGCGCTCGCCGAAGGCGTGCCGGTGTTTGTGGAAGGCCCAGCGGAGAAGGGTTTCAAAATTCAGCCAGCAGATCTGGAAAAAGCGATCACGTCTAAAACCAAATGGATCATTTTAAACTCGCCTTCGAACCCAACCGGAGCGGCCTATACCAAGGCAGAAATGAAGGCGCTGACCGATGTGCTGTTAAAGCACCCGCAAGTGCACATCATGGCCGATGATATTTATGAGCACATTATTTATGACGGATTTGAGTTCTTCACCCCTGCCCAAGTGGAGCCAAAACTCTATGACCGCACACTAACCGTTAACGGTGTCTCCAAGGCCTATTCGATGACCGGCTGGCGTATTGGCTACGCAGCGGGTCCGGAAAATATCATTAAAGCGATTTCCGTCCTACAATCCCAAAGCACCTCGAACCCAAGCTCCATCAGCCAGGCGGCAGCAGTGGAAGCCTTAAATGGCGACCAAACCTTCCTCAAAAGCTGGAGAGATGCGTTCCAGAAGCGCCGTGACATGGTGGTGAGTGGTCTTAACGCCATCCCCGGCATCCAATGCAACAAGCCGGAAGGGGCTTTCTATGTGTTTCCTTCCTGCAAAGGCATATTTGGCAAGAAAACACCAGGCGGCAAAACAATCACCAATGGCAATGATTTTGCAGCTTATTTGCTTGAATCAGCTTTGGTTGCAGTCGTCCCTGGGATTGCCTTCGGCGCCGATCCGTTCTTCCGTATTTCCTATGCCACTTCCGAAGCAAATCTACAAAAAGCCGTGGCTCGAATCGCAGAAGCGGTTGCTAACCTTAAATAGGGTTGCAAATTTAAGGACTTCCAACTAGGTTGCTGCCTCTTTTCAGATTTTGTCTGAATGCGGAGGGGTGGCCGAGTGGCTGAAGGCGGCGGTTTGCTAAACCGTTATACGGGTTCATTTCCGTATCGAGGGTTCGAATCCCTTCTCCTCCGCCAGAAGCCTAGTTCAACAAAGTCCAATAAAGTCCAAAAAATGCCGGTTTAACTAGGGTTTTCGGCAATTTAGTCGTCCAGCGCCGTCCGTATAGATTTCTTGCAATCCAGTATATATACGGGTATAAATGCGGGTATATTTTGAGGCTGGAACCGCATCTATGGCACTCACAGAACTGGCAATAAAGAATGCCAAACCACAGGCAAAGCGTTATCGGCTAATAGATGGCGGCGGTCTCTCTTTGGAAATATCACCCGCTGGCGGAAAGTTATGGCGGTGGCGTTATTACTATCAGGGCAAAGAGCAAATCTTGGCACTCGGCAAATATCCGGCCACTACACTTGCAGAGGCCAGAAAGAAGCGTGATGAAGCCCGTGCAGCATTAAATGAGGGCAAGCACCCCACCAGAGAGAAGAAACTCCAAAAACTCCGTAATCAACATCAGGGCGAAAACAGTTTTGCTAAAGTAGCTATCCGCTGGATGGAAACAAAGCATACGGGACTTAATGAGAAGTATGCCAAACAATGCCGCACCCGTATGGAAGAGCATATCTTCCCTATGATTGGCGATTTACCGATTGCAGATATTACCATTCCAGACGTGGTGCAAGTGGTAGAGAAAATTGGCAACCGTGGAACCATCGAAACCGCCAAGCGTATGAAACAGCTTATGGGGCAGGTTTTTCGTTATGCCGCCCAGCGTGGCCTCTGCCAGCATAACCCAGCGGCGGACCTACGGGATATTTTGCCAACCGTAGAAGAAAAGCACCATGCGTGTATCCACCCCAATGAATTTCCGAAACTACTCAAAGCCATGTATGCGAGAGAAGACGACATGACAAAATGGGCCATGCAGTTATTGGCACTAACCTTTGTGAGAACGGGTGAACTTATCGGCGCCGAATGGAGTGAAATAGATTGGGAACGTGAGGAATGGCATATTCCAAAACACCGGATGAAAATGCGTCGCCCTCATATAGTGCCACTTGCACGGCAAACTTTAGAAATTCTCAAAAATCTGCATGAAATTACAGGTCAACGCACCTACATCTTCTTTAGCGCACCTGCTAAATCCAAGCATCTCAGCAATGGTGCGGTGTTAATGGCATTGCGGCGGATGGGGTATAGAGGCCAGATGACAGGCCACGGATTTAGAACAATGGCCAGCACTATCTTGAATGAGAAGAATTATCCATCTGATTGGATAGAGCGACAGCTTGCCCATGAAGATGATGACAAAATCCGAGGAGCATACAACCGCGCCGAACACTTGCTGGAGCGCAAAAAGATGATGCAGGATTATGCAGATTATCTAGATGCCATGCGTATGAGCGATGGTAATAATGTGAAGCAATTCAAGCCTGCCCTATATCAGTAGGTTGAAATATATTGCAAAACTGTCCTAAATTAGACGTATGCAGACGATTAAGGACCAATCCCTCACAAAAGAACAGAAGGTAGAATACCTCCTACAGCGCCAACTATACTGGGCATTTGGAAAGCTCAAACTTGATACACTTACACAGCAAGAGCGCGAGAGATTACAAACTGAAATAGATAAAAATAGAAAAGAACTTTTGAGCTTTGAAGATGCTGAGATAGATAACTTTTATCGAATCGAACTTTATTTAGACGAAGTAAAAAAACCTTTCAGAACTACTTACCCCGTAGAGATAAAGCTAAACTCGATAAAATATAGCGCCAATCTTAGATACTGGTCGAAAATGGATTATTGGGATAGAGATCAGGCCGTCATATTGAGTTTTGGTAGAGACCCAGAAAAGCTAAAGGAAACTCAAGAACATCAATATGGTGATGACCGCTCTAGCCTGTTAAAGGCCATTAAAAATCTAAATAAGCTTGTAAAAACTCACTACCACCTAGCTGAAAGAGCACATCCTTCTAAGTACATCGAGTTTTTTAAGGAAAAAGAAATTATATTTCCTGAAAAATTGGCCGAATACGTAGAAAAATATCATCCCGACAGGTTTGAAAAGAAGGCCAGTAAGCCATTAGTAAAGCCTGTCTATACTACCCCCTATATAGAGTTAATGTTTCAGGCAATACAGGAACACAGAATAACGGAATCTAATCAGTCCAAGAAGGAATTTTTGACGGAGTGGTTTCTCAGTAAAAGTACACCTCAAACCCAAATATCCAAAAATAAAGCCGAACTCATGGCAACTTTTATAAGACTCCCAGAATCGGGTATAGGCGGCAATAAAGCTAATAAAAAATAGAACCCCTGAACGGTTCCACCCTTTACCCTAGAACCCTTCGAGAATGTACCCAAGTTTTTGAACGTCCTAAACTCGCTCTGTTTTTCAACAAACGGAGTAAGACAATGACAAAACTATTTATCCCAGAAACTGGCTTTATGCGGCTTCCTGCCGTGCTTTCCCTTATACCTGTTAGCAAGTCCACATGGTGGGCTGGTGTCAAATCAGGACGCTATCCAAAGTCCTTGAAATTGAGCAAGGGCATAACTGTATGGCGGGCAGAGGACATCCACGCCCTGATTGCGGAGGTGCAATCGTGAAACGCATAAACACGCGCCGCATAAAGGCTAAAATATCTTATCCAGTTGCAGTATTTGCGGAGTTGGTAGGTGTTCACCCCAACACCGTAAATAATTGGGTAAAGCATGAGGGCTTGCAGCGCGTGGAGGGTGTTTACCCACATTTGATTTATGGGCAGGACGCAATTGATTTTCTAAACGCCCGCCAGCAAAAGAACAGAAGCACGCTATCGCTGGATGAATTTAATTGCCTGAAATGTGACGCACCACGCAAGGCATGGGAAGGGATGGCAGCTATCGAAAGCATAAATACAAAGAAGGCATTATTGAGGGCGGTTTGCGAATCCTGCAACGGCAAAATTAGCAAATTCATTTCACTCAAAAATAAGGCCGCAATCGAAGAAACCTTCCTCATTCAGCAGTTACATCCATCGGCATTAGTCGAGTCCACCAACACCAACCCAAGCAGTGAAACTAAAGGAGTATAAATTTATGGCCACATATCACCCCGAAAACGAGCGCATGAAAACCAAGTATTTTGCCTTTGAAAAAGAGGCTAATGGTAAAAGCCCTCAGACCATTGAAAACATGCGGAAGGCAATCATCCGTTATGAGGAGTTTACGAAGCATGACAGCTTCAAAACTTTCAATAATAAAAAGGCGATGGAATTTAAGGCGCACCTGCTGAAAACCAAAAACAAGCATGGGCAGCCATTAAGCGCATCCACCATTGCCCACACCCTCAGCCCACTACAAGAGTTATTTAAATGGCTGGCAACACAGGGGGGATATAAAACCCAGATTCGTTACCCAGACATTGAATATCTGAACCTGAATGAAAACGATAAGCACAAAATCCAACCCAACACTCTGAAAGAATATCCGAGCGAAGAGCAAATCCGCAAAGTAATCGCGTCAATGCCCACCCATACCGATGTGGAAAAGCGCAATCGGGCGATGATTGCTTTTGTTTTCGCCACAGGTGTGCGCGATGGCGCGTTAATCGGCTTGAAACTCAAACATGTAAACACAGGTAAAAAGTATGTGGTGCAAAACCCCAATGAAGTGGACACAAAATTTCGCAAACGCATTAACACTAAGTTTTTTCCGGTGGGTGATGATATTCACCAGATTGTTTTAGATTGGGTGGAGTTCTTGAGGAAAGAAAAGCTGTTTGCCGATAATGACCCCCTGTTTCCCAAAGAAGAGTTGGTGCAGGATGATGACAGGAATTTCAAGGGCGGCAAACTCTCGCATCAGCACTGGAAAAGTGCGGCGGGTGTGCGGGTGATATGGAAGCAGGCGTTTGAAGCCGCATCTATGCGTTATTTTCCACCCCACCGTTTCCGCGATACGCTCTCAAGCATTGGCCGGAAGCTATGCAGCAACACGGAAGAGCAGATGGCATGGGCAAAGAATCTAGGCCACGAAAGCCCCGCCACCACGTTCATGGTATATGGCGGCTTTTCACCTGACCAGCAATTTGAGGTGATTGAACGGCTGGGCAAAAAATCGTCAAAAACCGTATCGCCTGATATTGAAGCAATTGCCGAGGCAGTTGCCAAAAAACTACGCTCGTAACATTGAACTATGAGCGTACACGTAGGAAAAACAGTAAAGCTCAGCGCCTCACATTTTTTAATCGTACAAAAACTCTTCTTTCAACGAAAGGATTGTGTATCTTGTAAATCAATAAACCTAGCAGGGGGCTAGTCCACCCGACCCATTGAAGGATTTTTGTACCCCATGAGTCTATATCAAAACCTAAAACACGCCCGCACGGAAGAAGATGTAAAGGATATTTACATCAAGGCATTGGGCTTAAAAGGTTACACCAAAGGTTTGATAGACATCCGCACGGATGAAATTTGGTTTGAGGCGAAGGATAAGCCCACCTCTAGCTATGCAATGTTCACGCAGCTTTTACATTATGTGCAGGCAGATTTGAATAAAGGCGAGCCTATCCCACCATTTTTGGCAGTGATTGATACAGAAAAAGCGGCGATCATGAAAACGGCCGATGTGCTGCCGTTCTTGAAAAAGAAAACGATAAAATGGGGCAAATCCGCCAGCCAATATACCAAAGAAGCACTCGATGCGGTTTCAGCCTATATCGGGACATATTTTGTTTCCTTCAAAATTTCGACGCACGAGGAAGAGTTTATCAGCACGGTGAAAGCCGCGATCAAGTCCGGTGATATTATCCGCACACAAATCACGCCTGATAACTTAAAACAGGTGTTTGATAAATGGGTGCAGATGATTGGGCGGGAGATTAAAGGCGTAGCGGAGGATAAGTATAATCTGCTGTTTTTTGCTGATATTATGAGCGATGGCACAGTTTCCACGCATGAAAACCTACCCGCTGAATTGCTGCATAAGGGCAATGCGCCTGTGTTTATGCTGGAAGGCAAAATTTATGAGTTGGGCAATAAGGAAGGTTATCGTCAGTTCTGGGCGATTTATCACCGCCCGCCAGAAAAGGAATATCGCAATTATTTGTTGGAGCGTCGCGATAGTTTAATTCCGCTGGATGAGCGCAGCTTCAAGGGCGCGTATTACACACCATTGCACGTGGTGGATAAAGCCTATGACAAACTCGCCGAAACGCTCGGCAAAAACTGGCAGCAGAATTACATTGTGTGGGATATGTGCTGCGGCGTGGGCAATTTGGAAGTGAAACACTCCAACCCGCGCAATGTGTTTATGAGCACGCTGGATGCAGCCGATGTGGATGTGATGAAAGCCACCAAAACCTGCGTTGCCGCCACCCGCTTTCAATATGATTATCTGAATGACGACATCACCGATGATGGCAAAATTGATTATGCCTTAACCAACAAAATCCCGCAGCCTTTGCGCGAAGCAATCAGCAGCGGCAAAAAGATTCTGGTGCTGATAAATCCGCCTTATGCAGAGGCGGCAAACTCACAAGGCAATGAAGGAAAAACTGACGTTGCGGCAACAAAAATTGGCGCGTTGATGAACACCGAAGATTATGGCTATGCAGCGCGGGAATTATTTGTGCAGTTTATGGCAAGAATTGCCAAAGAAATGCCCACCGCCACTATTGCTATGTTTAGCAAACTGAAATATGTGAACGCTCCCAATTTTGAAAAATTCCGCGAGAGTTGGAACGCGCAATTCCAAGATGGCTTTATTGTGCACTCCAAAGCATTTGATGGCTTAAAAGGCAATTTCCCGATTGGTTTTTTAATATGGAAAACAAACCAGCAAGGCAAAAAAACACCGATAACAGAAATTGAAGTTGAGGTATTGAATAAAGACTCCAATCCGATTGGCAGCAAAGCGTTTTATAATTTGCCCAATAAAAACTTTCTAAGTTTATGGATGCCACGCCTAAAAACCAATGGCACTAACATCCCACTAAAAAATGCCATCCACCCTCAAGAGAATCATGCGAAAGTTACTGCGTGGCGCGATGATGCAATTGCTTACATGTATTGTAACAGCAATGACTTGCAAAATGCTGCAAAACAAACAGCAATAACTTCTTCTGTGTTTAGTACAGGTAATGGCTTTTATGTCACCCCAGAAAACTTATGGCAGGCGGCGGTGGTGTTTTCGGTGCGGCGGTTGATTAAGCCAACATGGATAAATGACCGCGATCAATTTTTGCAGCCCACTTCCCCATTTTCCGATGAATTCAAAACCGATTGTTTGTTGTGGATGTTGTTTAACGGCAGCAACCTCACCGCCAGCGCGGATGATCTGGAGTGGAATGGCAAAAAATGGAGCATCGTGAATCATTTTATTCCCTTCACCGAAAGCGAAGTTGGCTCGCCCGACCGCTTTGAATCTGATTTCATGGTGCGGTATTTGGCGGGCAAGAAACTCTCGCCCGAAGCCCTCGCGGTGCTGAATGCTGGGCGTGGCCTATGGCAAGCCTATTTTGCTGAAACTCCCCCACATAATGTGCGTGAGGAGTTAAAACTAAACCGGGCTGATGTAGGCTGGTATCAAATCCGTAATGCTCTAAAAAAGCGCAATGAAGCGGGTGATAGCCTTCCAGTTGATTTCGCTCCTTTCGACGCGGCATATAAGGTGCTGACCGAAAAACTTACTCCACAAGTCTACGAACTCGGCTTTTTAAAACCCTAAAATTTAGGAGGCGAGGGAACAGCCAATTTGCGGCTGTACTTATAAAACTAGTACCTAGACTTGGTTTAGCGTTGGTACACACCACCACTTTTTGTTCTTGGTGAGCGCGGGGGCTTACGTTCCAGTATTTGGCTTGCGAGTGATTTAGTAGCTTCGTCTTCACAGCCAAGCTCAGCAAAAAGCGCGTTGCGTTGGTCTTCATCCATCACATGCCGCCCTCTTTTAATCTCTGACAGTTCGACCTTTCCAGCCCCTATAACAGTTGCTAGTTCATCATCACTCATCGTTCGGATGCCCTTTCTGCCGACCAGTGCGGTTATGAGCATATTGCCTGTCCATTTTTTATGATCGTTCTCTTGCAATACTTGCTCAATAGTTAGCGGACGACCGCTGATCAGGCGATAGAGTCGGTCTTCATTTTTCTTATTTACATCTGGATTACCAATTGCTCTTTCCGCCTCCAGAGTATCTGCCATAAATTGAAGTGCTTTTTCCCTATTCGCAATATGCGTTCCTGCCTTCCAGATGGGGAGCTGCTGCGTATCTAGTGCATCCATTAGGTGTACATCCGAAACACCACTAATATCGACCAAGTTGGCAACAAGTACACCTGAACAACCTCTTTCCGCCTCTCTAAGGCTTCGTTGTACTTTTGCAATTCTTTTAACCTTACTTAGTGAATCTTTTTGATCACCCAGGGCTTCTAATTCTTGCTTTCTTTGTGTAACTTTTGACTGAGCTTTCTCTGATGCATCAATCCATCTATTGAGTTCGCCCTCCTCAAGAAAGCGGCCAGACGACATCTTCCACATTTGTCGCTCTTGCGTGTCATTAAGGTCAAAAATATCACGTAGAATTTTTAGACTTTCCCAATTTGGTTTATGACCATCGGGGTGGTTAATCCAATAATAAATGATTGTGTTAGTGAATGAGTATTCTCCGATCAGCTCTTTCTCTGCTGCTGTTTTTTCAATAAGTGCACAAAGTTGCTCCGGCGAGATTTGCATGGTCTGCAATACGTTTGTTAAAAACTCACCCCAGTTATGACGCTTAGAAAAGCTATCCTGCAATATCTCTCCAAAACTGTGTGAGGTATCGACTACGAGAGGCTTTGTTTTATCCAGTACAAAAAGATCCAATAAGGTTTTTTGCTTTTCGATAATTTTTTGATCCGGTGTCGGTGAAAATAAATCGGCAGGATAAGTTGCCTCTATAAACTTTCTTGCTGTTTCTTCTTTTAGTATTTTATCACCCTTCATCCAGCCATAAAATGTGGCACTACCCACAATCTCAACTAACCGTTCGGCCGCAATCCCAGAAGATTCATAAAGTGCTTTTGCTAATTCACCTGTCTCGCCTGTTTCTTGGGCTTTTTGTATAGCATTATCTAAGTAAGTTGGGTCTAAGGTAAATCCATTGCTCATTTTATATAGCTGGAGTTCCTCGCGCAGTTCTAGGCTAAATGCATTACATAACGTCTGTATCGAGCTGATAAATGGCTTGGCTTGATAGTTAATCCAATGGCGGATGCCTGCACCACTTATTCCATCCTTTTCTTTGACAGCTGCCTTCTTGTTTACGAATCTTGCAAATTTCTCTGCGGATAAATTCCACTGAGTCAAAACATCTTCAATGAGAGTAGAAAATTGGTTATCGAGAGAAAAGTGATGCTCAAGCAGTTCGCTAAATGATGAAGCATCTTGTCGCTTGTGAGGGTTCTGTATAGAGCGGCTTTCTGCCCGTATCCTGGCCTCTAGTGCTTCTTGCCTCATCCTTTTGTCATCAGCATCAATTTGTTTTGCACTCATGTAAACGGGGATTTCACTATCGGCAAAACGGGCTGCATGTTTTCCAGCATTTACAAAATCAGTTCGACCATAATTATCTATGACTTTCTCACGTACTAATAGAAGTCCAAATGCCTCTGCAAATCCTGAGGTCGGAGATTTACCTTCTATCATGCGGCTCATCTGGTCATACGTAACTGTTATTCCAATTTCACGTGAGATTTCAGAGACGCTGCCGTATATTGGATTTTTCTGGCGCAATTGTTCCCAATAGCCTTCTAATTGTTGGTAAAACTGATTTCCCGAGTATTTATTTGCCATAAGGGTGTAATTTATCAGCAAAAACTTAATAAAGTATTAAGGGAAAAGCCTTATAAGCTCATGAGGATGGTTAGGGATGATTTTGTTATAGTTGTTGTCCTATGCAATTCACTGAAATCCAGCTCAAGCTAGGTCATTCTGGTGTACTTTTATGGGTATATTTTCTAAATCCAAAGTGAAAAATGGCGGATTACTAGGCTTTCTTGGCTATTGTTAGAAATCCTTCTCCCCGCCAGAAAGCGTAACTCATTGATAAATAAAAGAAATTTAAAAAAATGGCGGCTTTTCGTGGGCATTTGCGGGCCTCATTTTTCTCTACACTACTGAGAACCAAATTTTGCCTCAATAATGAGGCTTGCTTGGGAATAATGCTTATCATTAAGTCTCGCCGCTGACTTTTCTCAGATTGGGCAAGAGTTCCTTTCGCGATACTGAGACATCGCTATTTTTACAACATTTTTACGGCTTTGAACCGTATCTCTACATCTCCGCTACAACGACTTTTGTATTCTGCTCCTGATAGGGAGAGATTATGGATATTGTTTATCTGTTGCTGGGTATTGGGTTTTTCGGGGTTAGGCACTGTTAACAAACCTCAAGTTTGATAAAGGCAATGGCAAGGAATGCCATGAAAGTGGA
>CAIJLX010000039.1 GCA_903821695.1 uncultured Alphaproteobacteria bacterium
GGCGAAGACGCATTGAAAATATGTTCCAGAAAATCAAGGAAAATAGACGGCTTGCACTGAGGGTCGACAAACTCGATTCCACTTTCATGGCATTCCTTGCCCTTGCCTTTATCAAACTTGAGGTTTGTTAACAGTGCCTATGCATGCGGTAAGGCATACGGGTGGCATCCGCGTTCCATGCGAGCAAATCGAAAACGGGCTGACGTTTGCCCTGTATGTAATCGGTGATCATGCGTGACCAAATTAGATCATTGGAGCGCAGCATTTGGAATGCGCCTGCCATCGCCGATTTATCGAGATAGCCTTTATTCCACATCACATCTTCTAGATAAGCTACCTGGCTTTCGTCCGTAAATAACATGATTTCACCGGCTTCCTCAAAATCAACCTGTGCGGCAAGCAATGTAATCGTTTTGAACGAACCATCACCATCACGTGCATGTGCGGCGGCCATCATGGAAAGCAACGTGCCACCCAGACAATATCCCATCGCATGCACTTGCGGTGTATGGGTAATGGCTTTCACGGCTTTCAGTGCTTCGCCCAGTCCGGTATGCAGATAATCTTCAAGCCCTATATCATGGTCACAGGCATCGGGATTTTTCCACGAAATCATGAACACCGAGTGGCCTTTTTCGACGAGATATTTTACTAGCGAGTTCTGCGGAGAAAGATCAAGAATATAATATTTCATGATCCATGCAGGCGTAATCAATATTGGCTCTGCATAAACTTTCGCTGTCGTTGGCGTATATTGGATTAGCTCGATCAACTTATTGCGATAAACAATTTTTCCCCGCGTACAGGCGATATTTTTTCCCACTTTAAATGCTTCCATTCCTGCTGGTGGTTTATCCGCGGCGGTACGCGTACTATCATCCAACCAGTTCAACATTCCGTGCCAGAAATTTCTACCCCCTTCTGCACGCGTCGTTTCCAAAATATCGGGATTGATAAGCGGGTTATTGGATGGCGAAACAACATCCAGCAACTGACGCGCTGTGAAAGATACAACATCAAGATGATGGCCAGATACACCACGCACATCATGGGTCGCCTCCTCCAACCATTGCTGATATAAAAGAAACCCTTGCTCAAACACATTGAACGGCCAATTCTTCCACCCATCACTGGTAAAGCGATGATCAGAAGATGGTGGGGTAATAACCTGGGCTATTTCAGGGGTAGATGCAGCCCGTATGGCATAATTACCAATCTGCACCGTTTTTTCTAACAAGCTCTGTTGCAGCATTTGCCTTTTTGCGGGAGAAAATAGCAAATGCGCCCACCAGTCAAAGCCTGCCAGACTCAACGCAATAGGTGATATGCCGCCTGTTAAACGCGCAACATTCGCATGCAGCACATGATCCACTGTATAGGCATCGGAGGGGTGTTGGTAAACTGAACACTCAGTATCTGATCGCCTGCGCGTAGGTGGCGTGTAAGCAATGTCTGACGATTTTATTTTGGCAATATTCGACATATTAGTCACGACTCCATATATTGCCCGCCATTGATTGGGAATGTCTCGCCGGTAATGCAGCTCGACTCATCGGCCACCAGAAACACGACAGCACGAGCGATTTCCTCCGGCTTCATCAATCTGCCCACGGGAATTTGCGCAATCATGGATTTCAAAACATCCTCCGGCATAGTTTTTATCATTTCAGTTTCAGTATATCCGGGTGCGATGGCGTTAACAGTGATGCCTTTCGTGGCACTTTCGCGGGCGAGTGCTTTGGTGAACCCTATAATGCCTGTTTTTGATGCAGAATAATTTGTTTGGCCGATCTGCCCTAATTGTCCGTTCACCGAACTAATACTGACAATACGACCGAATTTCTTTTCGCGCATATCATTGATAACATTACGTGCCATATTGAAACAGGAGGTGAGATTGGTGGTAATGACCGCATTCCAGTTTTCTGGCGTCATCTTGTGCATCATGCCATCGCGGGTAATTCCTGCGTTATTAACAAGGATATCGACAGTAGTGCCAAAATCCGCACAGATTTTCTTAACCCCCTCAGCACATTTTGCAAAATCGGTAATGTCCCACTGATACACCTTCAGTTCATTATCCTGCCCAAATTTCTTCGCCTGCGCCTCATTGACGATGAAATTAGCAGCAACATCATATCCCGCCGCCTTTAATGCCTTGCATATAGCCGCACCAATACCCGTCGTACCACCCGTCACTAGCGCCAATTTTTTTGCCATGTCATATCCTCGATTAATCGGTTTCCATATTCACAGGCCCTCGCTCTTCCTCATCGGAAGTTATTAAGTCATCAGCCTCTTTTCCAATCATGACACCAACAACCCCGCCAACCGCCGTGCCGAGAATTATGACTGGTAATCCATGATGGCCCCCAGACCAATAGAGAATCCCGCACTTTCTAGGCGATGTTATCCTCGTTCGGTCGTCTTGCCGTCAAAATGCTCTTTTAATGCGATAGCATCGGCTTTTGTGACGCGCACGGTTCCATCGCGATGTTCGGGCGGGGCATAGATGGTGTAAAGCTGTAAGGCACTTTTTCCCGTATTGATTACGTTGTGCCGCGCTCCGGCGGGAACGATCATCGCGTCGTCGCTTTTGATTCTCGAGCGATTGCCGTCGATGATGATTTCGCCTTCGCCTTTTTCAACGCGGAAGAACTGGTCACGGTCTTTATGGGTTTCTTCTCCAATTTCTTCTCCCGGCTGGATGGCCATCAGCACCAGCTGGAGATTCTTACCGGTGTAAAGCACATGCCTAAAATCGGCATTTCTCTCGGTCAGCGTTTGGATATTATCGACAAAGCCTTTCATATGCGCTCCTTAATCTGTTGCCATGTTGCGCGGCTTCCTGAGCGGGAGTAGCGGTGGCGCATAAACTGCTCGTCTTATCATCATGAAGCGATACGCCTTATGCACCGATTCATAAGGATGTCATAAACGCAGGGCAAATCTTTGCGGCAAAAGCTATTACGCCGAAGTATTAGGTGGTGAAAATTTATGTCCAACATTCTATGAGCGTATGTATGGAAAATAAAAAATCTTTAAAATCCTTGGGCATCTTTTTTGTCTGCGCCTTGCTAAGCAGTTGCTACGGTGGACCAGTTGGTAATGCCAATGTACCGCAGCCAGCAAAAGCGGTTGATCTTATGCAGTATGTTGGACGCTGGTATGAAATCGCCCGCTACGAGAACGGCTTTGAAAAAGGCTGCGAAGGTGTCACGGCGGAATATACCGCGCGCGAAGACAGGCTTATTGGTATCCTGAACACTTGCCGCAAGGGTGCGGTGGATGGCGAGGTGAGCACCGCCGATGGCAAAGCCAAGATCGTTGAAGGCTCGAATAACGCCAAGCTGAAAGTTTCGTTCTTCGGTCCGTTCTATGTCGGTGATTACTGGGTGCTGGACAGGGCGGATGATTACAGCTGGTCAATCGTCGGCGAACCGTCAGGCCGCTATCTCTGGATATTATCCCGCAAACCAGTGCTCGCAGATAAACAGATGAACATGCTCACTGCGAAGGTGAAAACGATGGGCTATGACACCTCGCTGATTTATTACCCCAAGCAACCACCAGCGGAACGCTAAAAATAGCTACGCTTTATCCGTTGAAATTTTGAGCGGAACATAAGCAGGGCACCAGCGGATGATGCCAGTAAGTAGCGGCACAATGCCGACCGCACCCCCGATGTTTCCAGTGGCTACGCCCCAGCCAATAATGGCAAGGCCTGCGATAATACGAAGTGTGCGATCCGTTTTTCCAACATTACATTTCATAAAAATATCCATTAAGCGGGGTTGTTTAGGGCAGAAAATTGTTCGTAGGCAAGCATTGCATCCGCCGCATACATAAGTGATGGCCCACCACCCATATAGATTGCCATGCCCAACGTCTCTTCTATTTCTGCCCGTGTTGCGCCAAGCTTTACAAGTGCTTCGGTATGGAAGCCAATACACCCGTCACAGCGGGTAGACACACCGATGGCCAATGCGATTAATTCTTTGGTTTTTTTATCCAGTACACCATCTTTGGTTGCTGATTGTGCCATTGCAGAGAAACCCTGCATGGTGTCTGCGATATCCTTACGAAGCACTTTCAGGTTTGCTGAAATATTTTTAGTTATTTCTGGGTAGTTCTTTTCCACAATTCCTCACTTAATGATTTAGATAACTCTTGATTATCTTAGCATCTTCTAATATAATGTCAATATGAACAAACAACAAAAGCAACTTTCACCTGAACTAATGAAGGATAATGCCGCAAAAGCGGAGGCCTTGCTCAAGCAACTGGCGAATGCCAACAGGCTTATTGTATTGTGCAATCTTGTGTCGGGGGAGAAAACAGTCGGGGAATTAGCAGAAAACGTTGGATTATCTCACTCCGCTCTTTCTCAGCATTTGGCAAAATTACGTGAGGCGGGGTTGGTAGAGTCTGATAAGCGTGGTCAAATGGTGTATTACCGCATCAGCAGCATGGAAGCACAAGCGCTTCTTTCCGTGCTTTATCTGATGTTCTGCAAAGAATAGATAGATATATTAGAAATATCTAAATAATAAGGGAGAAATTGATGTCACTGAAAACTGTAGATGCAAGAACACTAAAGCAATGGATTGATAAGGATCAGGTCGTACTAATAGATGTCCGTGAGCCCGCAGAAAATATGGCTGAGAGAATTGAGGGGGCAACACTTTTGCCACTTTCTAGCATCTCAAAATCAACACTACCTAATTGTGCTGGTAAAAAACTGGTAATCAATTGTCGTAAGGGTGGGCGAGGAAATTCGGCCTGCGAGAAGCTACTGGCAGAAGACCCCAATCTCGAAATCTATAATTTAGAGGGAGGTATCAATGCATGGTCAGAGGCTGGGTTTGCTATGAAATCTTCTGGTCAATTCTTTCTACCGCTTGATCGCCAGGTGCAGCTTACAATAGGGTTATTTGTGCTGTTGGGCAGTGTGCTCGGATATTTTGTGAGTCCACTATTTTTTCTACTCACCGGCTTTTTTGGTGCAGGATTAACTTTTGCGGGCCTTACAGGTTTTTGTGGTCTCGCATTAGTGATGGCAAAAATGCCATGGAATCAATTTAAAGCGCCAAGCTGCTGTTCGGTTTAGACACCCACTTCTTTCCCTGTTACTCCCCTGTTATTTTTTGCAAAATTTTTTACCAAACGAAAAATTACCATAATTATCAGGGCATTCAGAGGTATTGAATCAAAACATGGATAGATTTTCCCTGTTCAATTTCAATTTTTCCCTGTATTTTCAGCTTTTACAGGGAAAACAGATGCGGAGACTGGTTCACTGCAGACTGCCCACACCGCCAGCTTTCCGGCCCTAGGGTTATGAATTGGAGATATGCCCGCTGAGCCGCCCTTCCGGCCTTATTCTTTGTAAAGTTCACCGGAGAAAGTAATTCTTAAGTGGAATTGGAAGACTGCACGCCACCACCACTATTTCCTGCGCACGAGAGATTTCGGGTGAGGCACAGCACAACGAGCGTAGCACTACTCTGGTTTATACGGCAGTGAGGAGTGGTGCAGGTTGATTTTGAGATGACCGTCTTTGTCTTCGATATAGCCGAAACTGTAATCGACTTTGATTTCTTCTCCATCGGTTTTGGTGAAATAGTAATTGCCCATCGCCATCGCCGAATCACAATCAATGATGATGCCTTTATTATCAAACCGCACTTTTGTGAAAGGGGCTAATGCAAAGCCTTTATCTTCCGGCTCTTTTCCGCCAACGAAATAGGAGAGTGCTTCTTCTTTGGTATCACGGAATTCTACAACGGAAGCCTTTGTTGGTTTGAACAACACTGTGCCCAAGTCGTAAGCATAGAGTTTATTAATATGCTCCATTGCGGCTTTTTTATGATCTTTGGCTTTGCCGATGTTCACGATGCCATCGCCCCAGGCCTTTTGTGCTGTGAGAATTTCTTCCTTAGTGATTTTATGATGCGTGCCACATTGACCCGCGAAAGCAGAAGTCGCGATAAAAGTCATGAGTGCGGTGGTAGCGAGTAGTTTTTTCATAGATGCTCCTTTTGGTTAGTGGCTCAGTAACTGTGAGGCGATAGAGAAGTAGAGGGGAATTCCGAGTGTTACGTTAAATGGGAAAGTAATCGCGAGGCTCATCGGCACATAAATCGCTGCTTTTGCCTCCGGCAGTGCAAGCCGCATCGCAGCGGGAACGGCAATGTAAGATGCGCTGCCGCAAAGTACGGTAAGTAAGGTACCGGTACCAACATCGAGGCCAATAAGCCAGCTAAGGGCAAGCCCAATGCTCGCACCAATCATGGGCATATAGATACCAAACAGTGCAAGTGGCCAGGTGAAGCTTTTAAGGTGATGGAGGTTCTTTGCTACCAGCAATCCCATATCGAGCAAGAACAGGCAAAGTATGCCCTGGAATGGTGCATCAAGAAAGCCGGATACTTTATCCATTCCTGGCTGGCCGGTTATCCATCCAATCAAGAAGGCACCAAAGAGAAGCAGAATTGCGCCATTGGTAAAAATTTCGCGCGAGAGTTTCTTTTCCTCTTTCTTATGTTTTCTGGTTTCGGGCGCGGCTTTATGAGCAATAAACAAACCAGAGAGAATTGCGGGCGCTTCCATCAGGGCGAGGATGGCGACTACATATCCAGCATAGGCAATCTCATGACTTTTAAGAAACGCTGTGGCAGTAGCAAACGTTACCATACTGATGGACCCATAATGGGCGGCTACGGATGCAGCGGTGGGTTTGTCGAGGTTTGTGGTGAGTCTCAGAATACCATAGGAAAGAAACGGCAATAAAAGGCTTATCGCAAAACCGGCGCCGATGGCGGCGATTATTTGTGGGGTAAACTCATGAGTGTTCGAGATTGCAACGCCGCCCTTCAGGCCAATTGCCATCATGAGATAGATTGATAAATAACGGCTGATACTATCCGGCACCTCAAGATCAGATTTAAGAAATCCCGATGCAATGCCTAGCGCAAAGAACAATATGGCTGGCGATAAAATGTTTTGAAAAATGATGTGTAGTAGTTCCATGGCTTCCCCTAATTGATGGTGATGAGGCCCATTCTATGGATAACCATTCCATATGAGAAATTAATAGTTTTTATGTAATTGATGATTTATACTCATAGTTATGCCATTCCAGCTAGATACTATTTCCCTCAAAAGTTTCATCGCCATTGCGGAAACGGGTACATTTAGCCATGCGGCAGATACTGTGGGGCGCACACAATCTGCCCTCAGTTTGCAGATAAAAAAACTGGAAGAAAGTCTGGGTTGTGAATTATTTGCGCGCACCAGCCGCAAGGTTACACTCACGGAGCAAGGTGAGATTTTTCTTGGTTATGCAAAGCGCATTGTACAACTGCAATGGGAAGTGTATAGCCGCCTGAAAGAGCCGGATATCGAAGGCGAAATACGTCTCGGCACACCGGAAGATTTTGCAACACATTATTTGCCGGATGTACTGGCAATGTTTCGTAAGCATCACCCCCGTATTCAGCTCAATGTGTCCTGTGATTTAACGCTCAATCTGGTTGATGGGTTCAAGCGCGGAGAATTTGATATTATTCTGGTCAAGCGTGACCCACAACGTATGAAAGGCGGCACAAAAGTGTGGCGTGAACCATTGGTGTGGGCTGCGGCAGACCACTGGCAGGCTGAGAAACCGCTGTCACTTGTGTTATCTCCGCAGCCTTGTATTTATCGGGCACGGGCACTTGCTGCATTAGACCGCGCGAAAAAACCTTGGCATATTGCATATACCAGCCCCAGCCTGGCAGGCACTATCGCGGCTGTAAAAGCCGGATTAGGGATTACGGTGCTGCCACAAAATATGTTACCAGCAGGTATTCATGCCATCCGCGCCGAAATAAAATTGCCGGAACTAGCAGATGCCGAGATAGCGCTGATGAAGCGGGATGATTTACCTAAAGCAGGTGATATGCTGGCAGAACATATTATGCACAGCTTGGAGAGCAAAGCTGCTTAGCCTATTTTGCGATTTCCACCATCACTTCATTTCGTCTTAAGAAGGGCAACGTCCATGGTGGGTTGAAGAAAGCGTAAGTGGGGGCGGATACAGTTTTTAGCTTATGCTCCTTCATAAAGGCCTTTAGCATTTCTGTATGTTTATCCAGGTTATCGCCCTTGCCTATTCCTGAAAAACGGATAACCGCGAAGCGCTTCGCAGCAACTTTCTTTAGTTTGACCGCTTCATTTTTGGGCTTGGGTAATGTTTCCAGGTTATAACTTGAGGGCATTACAAAACGCACCTTCCATGTGTTGGCGTCGCCTTGTTGTGTCACTGGCGCAGTCATCGCGATTTTCTCGCTGGATTGTTGTGTTACCGGAGCGGTCATCGCAACTTTCTGTGCAGCCAGGTTATTGCCAAAAATATAATCGGCGATAATACGAAAGCCGCTCTGGATGGCCTCTCGCTGATCACCTTTGGTTTCTGCTTCGGCTACTATCATCGGGGCATAATCCCTAATTTCGATGTCATCGTATTTTTCCACGACAGTATATTTCGCCTGTTCAACGTTACTCACAATCGGCCCCCATAAAACTCCGCCTAAGGCTGCTAAGCCAACCACAAACCATAACACGCGAATACCCCATTGGTTACTTTTAGACATTTGATATTTCTCGTAATTTTCAGTTTTCTTATCATCTAGATGACCTAACTCCGATAAGGATACCATACGCTTTTTTAATCTGACCCCAATTAATTCTAATTTTTTTAGACCCCCCTCTTGAAACTTTTTAGGCCGTTACTAAATGCCCGTTTATGAGCCACTTAGTGCCACTTAGTGGGTTCATGGAAGACTTTGTTTAACCTTGCTAAAGCAAAAGGAGGCTATGTATGAGAACTGCATTTTCATTAACTCCATTGCTTCGCAATACGGTCGGTTTTGACCGCTTTGGTGACTTGTTTGAGTCATTAAGGGAGAGCGAAGAAGAATGGAATGGCTACCCACCCTATAACATCCAGAAACTGGGTGAAGATCGGTATGGGATTACTATGGCGGTGGCTGGATTTACCGATAATGATCTTAATATTACTGCCGAAAGCGACCGTGTTACGGTGTCTGGACGCATATGGTATCCTTAGCATCCCGCACCTTGAAGGTTGGTGGCTACCCATATTCGGTGGCAGCGCGTTTATTACAGGCATTACAGCATGGTTCCAGAGTTGGAAAAAGAAGACTAAGAATTAGTTTCCTCAAACACCAATTCCAACACAATAAGGCAAATCGTTATTTCGGCTGAGTAATAAACCCGATATTGCTCAAACCAGCGCGCTGGGCGGTGGCGAGGATGTGGCTTAGTTTTTCGTAGGTGGCTTGTTTGTCGGCGCGGAGGTGGATGGGTTGTTTTGGGTTGGTGGCAGCGGCTTGCAGGCGTTGGTCGAGAGTTTCTGGTGAGATGGGTTTTTCATCCCAATAATACTGGCCGCTGGCATTTATCGATATGGTGATGGGTTTATCGTCCTGGATGACGGTGGCGGTTTCGTTAGGGAGTTGGAGTTTGACGGCTTGTGTTAGCATCGGGGCGGTGACTAGGAAAATCACCAGTAATACGAGCATGACATCCACCAGCGGCGTGGTGTTTATTTCCGCCATTGGCGCTTGGAAATCTTCTCTGTCGAAGCCGAAAGCCATTATCTTGCTCCGCGTGCCAGTTTCACGGTGTCGCCCATTTTTTCTTTTGTGGGATTGGCAAGATGTAGTGTCAGTTGCTCGGAGATATGGCGTAAATCCTGCACCACCAAACGATTCATCCGCACGAACGCATTATAGGCAAGCACTGCTGGAATGGCGGCGAATAATCCTGCGGCAGTGGCTACCAATGCTTCGCCCATCGGCCCCGCTACTACATTCAGGCTGGCATTGCCTTCGGCGGCGATGTGCGTGAGTGCGCCGTAAATGCCCCATACGGTTCCGAACAATCCGATAAAGGGTGCGGAACTGCCGACAGAGGCTAGAATGGTCAGCCCGCGATCCAGCCATACGCGGATTTTATCCAGCGATTGTGCCAGATAAAGTGAAAGCAATTTTTCATTCTGCTCGGTTTCGTTTGCAGAAAGTTGTGGTTGCAGGAGCGCGGCTTCTTTTAGCAAAACCGCAAGGCCACCTTGATCGGGGTTGATGGATTGCAAGCGGCGCGGCCAATCGGAGGAGGTGGCATGGCTGCTTTGGAACGCAGCAATAGTGCGGCGTTCTCTGTTCAATTTCAGGATTTTCCAGAAAATCAGATACCAACTGATGAGCGACATACCGATCAGCAATAGAAATACGCTGACCAGCACCGCATCACCTTTTTCAAAAATATAAGTTAAGTTCATGTTCCCTCTCTGATTCTGAAAATAATTGGCACGATGACGCTGGCATCTACCGTTTCACTGCCACGCCGCGCTGGAACGAATCGCCAGTTCTGCACTGCTTCACGCGCAGCTTCATCTAATATGCCTGAGCCGCTGGAATGAGCAACGGCAACTGTTTGTGCCTGTCCTTCTTTTGTTACTTCCACACGCAGCAACACTTTGCCTTCGGTGCCTTGTCTGCGTGCGGATGGAGGATAAGCAGGCGGCGGATTGCGTAGATAGACCGCATCGAATAAAGGTTGGCTGGTAGCGGCTTGCGCGGTATCGGCCTCTTTCGCTTGTGGGCCGGAAGTGGGCATGGTGACGGCCTGTTCTTTCGGCTTTTCCTGCTCTTTCTTTTCTGGCTTTTTGATTTCCACTTTTTTCAGCTTCGGTTGAATTTTTATCATGCCCTGCGGTTTAGGTGTAATAACAGGTGCAGGCTCCAGCGTCGGCTCTACTATTTCTTGTTTGGGTTCGGGTGCGGCGATCATCGCCACCTGAATCACCTGTTGCTGCGGAATAGCAATCGGTGGTGTGGGCTGCATCGCCCATGCCGCGATGCCGGTGTGAAACGCGATGGTTCCTGCTATCGCCAATGCCTGACCGATGGGAGAGTGTAGCGATTCTTTTGACATATCTATGCTAGCCGCTTTCTGGCAATCCACTCACCGATAAGAATGAGAACAAGCGATGCGCCCATCAATGGCATGAGGATGCTTAATACCACAGCAATTCCAATGACTGCTGTACCGATATGAACTTGTTTGGCCGCTTTGGGTGCGCCTAAACTGCCGGTAGGGCGGCGTTTCCACCACATTATAATTCCTGCCGTTACCATGCAGATAAGCCCTAGACAGGCAGCGAGGCCGAGCAACTGGTTTGCTAAACCGAAATAGCGGCCTTCATGGATGAATACGCCGAGGGAAATTCCTTTGGCGATGATGCCGAAATCGCTCCATCGCGCTTCGGAAATAACTTTCCCGTTGTATTGGTCGAGATGGATATAGGCGGTGGCGGCAGGATTGGACTCATGCACATTTACGATGCTGTACACGCCTTGTGCATCGACCGGCAGGCGGATTTCAAACGGTGCGGTGATGCCTTTTATTCCTTGTGCAATCGTTGCAATTTTTGTGAGTGATAATGGTGTCATTCCTGCGTGTTTATCGGAATGGACTTGTCCGGCAAGATGCTCGGCATGGTTTGTTGCCCAGCCTTGGTCAATCGTGGATTTAATCGTTTTGCTGCCGCCACCATCCCAGCCGAGTCCGGTTTGGGGTGCGCCTTTGCCGACATTCGCTTGAAACATGCTGATGGTTTTTCCAGCAACGAGCGACCACGGCAAGCCAGTTAGAATCAGAAACACCAGCAGGATGGAAACCCAGAAGCCCGTTACTGCGTGAAGATCACGCCAGAAGATGCGGCCTTTGGCTTTGAGGCGCGGCAACACGGTGCCAAAAATATCCGCTTTGTTGCGCGGCCACCAGAGATATAGCCCCGTAACCAAAAGTACCATCGCCCAGGATGCAGCGAGTTCCATGATAGCTTGCCCGATAGTGCCGGAGAGCAATTTGCCATGCAGGTTGCGAATGGTTTGCATGATGCGCTTTCCATCTTCAATCATACCCAGAACCTTGCCGGTATGCGGATCAATGGCGATGGTGAATTGCCGCCAATCCGGAGCTTGTACACGGATCAGTGCGCTTCTGGTTTCGCTTGCAGGGGGCGTATAGGCCAATGCCTTGCTGCCTGGAATTTGCGCGAGTGCGGTTGTCAGTTGTTGATCTGCTGAAACTTCTACCTTGCTTCCAGCCACATTATAAAGATCGGCATAGAGCCAGTTCTCAATTTGCGGCTGGAAGAGGTAAAGCCCTCCGGTAATCGCTAGTAACAGGGCGAATGGGGCGACAAAAAGGCCTGCATAAAAATGCCACCGCCATACCGTGTTATAAAGTTTACCAGAGGGCTTTTTCGTTACCATTTATAGGTTAGGCCTGCAAAGAAGGAGCGGCCATCCCCCGGCGTAAACACAGCGGTATTAAATGCACCAGGTGCGGTGATGACATCGGTTGTCGCGGCATAGGTTTTATCCGCGAGGTTGCGTGCATCCACGAACACGGTGACATTTTGCGTGATGTCGTAACCCGCTTTCGCACCGAAGATTGCATAGCCGGAGCTTTTCAGCGTGTTTGCCATATCTACATTATAGCCCTTTGGAGTCGCTTCCATATTTGGTGCAACATACCAGCCCGATGGATGATCATAACGCAACTCAGTGCGGATATAATGCTCAGGCGCACCGGGAATCCGGTTGTCGCCATAGGTCGCATCATTGTCAAAACGGAAGTCGCTATATGTATAGGCGAAGCGGAATTTCAATTTGTCCGTATTCGCGAACAGATTGTCGGCCAGTTTCGCGCCTGCACCAAGTTCAACACCCTGATGATAGGATTTGTTGGCGTTGGTCACCGCGTCCTGCCCAGGAGCAACGGTGTACATCATCAACTCATCGCGCAGCCAGGAATGATAGATGCTGGCATCGAAATCAACATGCTGCCATGTTCCACGGCCACCGATTTCAAAGGTAGTCGATTTTTGTGCATCTATATTGGCAAGACCTGCTGCCCCTGGCAGTTGTTGCTCCACTTCGTTAAATGTTGGTGGCTCATACGCGGCACTTAAATTCGTGAATAACTGCAAGCCAGGCGCAACATCCCATAACGCACCGATTTTCGGGCTGATGCCGTAATAATCTTTCTCGCCGCTTTGATTGCCGTTAGAGAGGAAGCGGTCTTCATAATCACGCTTGCTATGCAGGAATTGCGAACCGGCAATCAGTGCCAGATCGTTCACCGGATAAAAACGGTTTTCCGCATAGAAGGTTTGTGTATCCGCTTTTTCTCTGCCCTCTGCCAGCAGCGCACCGTAATCACCGGTCAGGTTCACATATTGCTTCGCGTTCGTATCACCTGTGCTTAAATTAGTGCCGAGCGTTAATTCGTTGCGCTTGCCCGCAACTGTTCCTTTGACTGTTCCATTCACAAACGCGCCATAGTCGCTGTTATGCTGGTCGATCAGCACATAAATTGGGTGATAGAGGTCTTGCTGCTGCGTATATACGCCGCCGTTGATTTCGATATTATCGCCGCGCCATGTCGTTTTATTCGCAACACGGTAAACATCGACATCACGCTGCCAATTATTGCTTTTATAAAAGCCGTTCGCCTGTTTTGGATCTTCTCTGAGCTGCGTTTTTGTCAGGTTTCCAGGTAGTTCCTGATTCAAATCGCCATAGGTGAAATAAAAGCGCGTTTCCAGATTGCTGTTCAACTTCTGGCCGATATTGCCGAAGAAGCGCGTGTTGTTCTGATCGCTGAAATCGCGGTATCCATCCGAGCGCAGATTGCTGATCGATGCGAAATAATCCGTATCACCGATAACATTTCCGGAGCTTAATTGCTCACGCAAAGTGCCGAAGCTGCCACCTTCGATTCGCGCACCGAACTTATCAGCATCGTAACCCGTAGGTGTTACAAAATTGATTGCGCCACCCAGCGTTGCCGCACCAAGCGGAAGTGCGTTTGCGCCTTTATAGACTTCAACATAACGCAGTGCCAGAGGGTCAATGCCTGGGAAATCGCCGCCACCATCGGTGAGGTTAAGCGGGATATTATCTTGATATAGGTTGAGGCCGCGCAGGTGATAGGTGCGCGAAAGGCCAGAACCGCGAATCGAAAGCCGCGATTCTTCGTTGATTCGGGGCTGCGCCAATACGCCAGGAGTAAAATCTAGCATGTCCTTGATGGTGACAGCGCGTGAATCGGTAAATTCCTTGGAGTCGACCAGCGCAACGCTGCCTGGAATCAGATCGATTTTCTCTTTCGCTTCTGCAACGCTAGGCGATACGAGCGAATCTTTTTCCGCCGTAACAGTGACTGCCGGAAGTTGGCTGGATGGCTTATTTGCTGCAAAAGCATCAGAAGAAAATACAAGCGGCGATACGCTGGTTAGCAGAACACATAATAGTTTTTTCATAGTCAGCCTCATGGTCGGTTAGGAAGTGAAGCCACTCCTATATAATACGTTTTCGCGTTTGGGAATGTGACATATTGCCGCACCCTTTGATTAGTGGTGGTGATGTTCCTCTGGCTCGCTTTTTCCAGTTGCAGGTGCAGCGGAAACCGGAAGGGTGATATTCGCCGTTTCATCGTTATCGAAGTAAAACGACAGCTTCACTTTATCGCCCTCTTTAAGCGGCTTTTTAAGGTCAACCAACATAATGTGCATGGCTTTCGGTTTGAAATTGACGGTTTTCCCAGCAGGAATTTCAACGAACTCCATCTGCCGCATTTTCATCACGCCATTGTCCATAATGGTATTGTGCATTTCTGCGACACCGGCAGGCGAACTGACCGCAGTAAGTTTTCTTGGTTTATCGCTCGTGTTTTTCAAATCAAGAAACGCGGCAGTAATGTTTTTTCCTTCCATCGTCGGCTTTACCCATGCGTTGCGGATTTCAAAAGTAGTATCGCAAGCCTTCGCGTTCGGAATGGCAAACAAACAAAGAACCAAGGCAAGAGCGAATTTTTTCATAGTGATTTCTCCAAATAAGGTTTGACGGTGGCAATGATTTTATCAGCGGAATCATCATGGCTGAAATGCGCAATATATTGCCCGTTCTTATCCATGAAATAAATGAAAGCGGAATGATCCATCGAATAGCCCTTGGTCGAATTAGGCTGCGGAACCTTGGCGTAATAAACCTTATAGGCTGTCGCCGCCTGTTTGATTTCAGCCTCATTACCCGTAAGCCCGACAATGGCAGGATGGAAATTGCTTAAATACACTTTCATGCTCTCCGGCGTATCACCACCCGCATCAACCGAAATAAAAACAGGTGTGAGGTTTTCACCTTGAACGCTCAATCCTTTCATCACCTGCGTAATGACGGATAATGTGGTCGGGCATATATCCGGGCAACTGGTAAAACCAAAAAAGACCAGCGTATCTTTCCCTTTGAAAGTAGCTTCTGTAACGCGCTTGCCGTTCTGGTCTGTCAGTGAAAATGCGCCGCCTATATCCGCCGCACCATTGCTGGCTTGTGGTGTTGATGCCTCAAACAGATATACGCCCATCACCGCAAAGACGGCGATCAACAGAAGAATAATGAGGCTATTTTTCATCAGGTGCATACTTTTTATATGGATAATCCGCCTTCCTACTCCTATATCCGCCATTGGGGAATGTGGCAAAATGTCGCAGGGACTTTTGGCAGGCAGTTGGTTAGAGTGTGCGCGAATGAGTAAATTATTGAACCATAAAAACCTAAAATTGCTGTGGTGGATGCGTAATGTCGCGCTCATCGGGCAGGCGGCGGCAATTCTCATCGTGTCATCGGTACTCCGGATTCCGCTGCCGGAAATGCCGCTATGGATTATTCTAACCACCATCGCGTTGCTCAATGTGTTTACCTGGTGGCGCATCGAAGCGGCAAAGACCATTACCGACCACGAATTTCTGATGCAGCTTCTCGTCGATATAGTCGCTCTCGCAGGGCTGCTTTATTTTACCGGCGGCGCAACCAATCCTTTTGCATCACTCTTCATACTGCAAGTTATCATCGCGGCCATCGCCTTGCCGCCGCTTTATACATGGATGATCGCGGCGATCACGGTCGCGCTCTACACCTCACTCATGTTCTGGAATGTGGAAATGCCCTATTTCCTGCATCACCACATCGGCGATTTTTTTAGCCTGCATGTACAGGGTATGTGGCTTTCCTTTATCTTCCTTGCCGGAATCGTCGCATGGTTTGTGGTGCAGATGAACACCACCATCCGCCGCCAGAACGCATTACTCGCCGAAGCAGAAAAAATGGCCGCAGTAGGCACACTCGCCGCCAATGCCGCCCATGAACTCGGAACACCACTGGCAACAATGGCAGTGCTGGCAGAAGATTGCGAACAGGAAACCGCACACAAATTCTCGGAACAGATACAACGCTGCAAACAAATACTCTCCCGCATTACCGCAGCAGGCGGTGTCGCCCGCGCAGAAGGCGGCGCGCCTATGGGCTTGAGCGACTTCTTAAACCAAACGATAGAGGATTGGAAACAACTGCATCCGGCCATCCCGCTTGCAGTACAGATCAGCGGTACTGGCCAGCCGCGCATTGTTGCGGAACACGGTTTTGAACAAGCGATCACCAACTTATTAGACAATGCCGCAGATGCCTCGCCGCAGTCCGTGCGGCTGGAAGCGGATTGGACAGCCAGCACCTTAAACATCCGCATCCAAGATAACGGCGCAGGATTGCCGGAAACAATACAGCCGCTGCTTGGCGAAGTAGTCGGCCTTACCACCAAACCCGATGGCATGGGGCTTGGCCTGTTCCTGACCCGAAGCGTCATCACCCGCCTCGAAGGAAAACTAACACTGACCAGCATCGCCGGAAAAGGCACCACGGCGCATATCACGCTTCCACTGAGAAGGCTGACCGTATGACAAGCCTTCTCATCGTTGATGATGATGAAACATTTTGCGGCGTTCTTTCCGCCCGCCTTGCCAAACGCGGGCATGAAATCAAACTGGCACATAACATCCAGCAAGCGGCAATAGTCGCAAAAGATTTTGAACCGGAATGGGTGCTGGTGGATTTGAAAATGCCTGGCGCATCCGGCCTAGAATTAATCCCCAAGCTGCTCGCCATCGACCCCAAAACCCGCATCGTAGTGCTGACCGGATATGCGAGCATCGCAACAGCGGTAGAAGCCATCAAACTCGGCGCGATACACTATCTAACCAAACCCGTTTCCACCGACGCTATTATCGCTGCCTTCCACAAAAACGAAGGTGACCCCAAAACCCCAGTAGAAGCAGAAACATTAAGCCTAGACGCAGCAGAACGCGATCACATACTGGCAGTATTAGAGCGCAACCACCAAAACATCTCCGCCACCGCCCGCGAACTAGGCCTCCACCGCCGAACCCTCCAACGCAAACTCGACAAGATGCCAATGAGGGAGAGATGATTACATTTATTCCTGCACGGATGGTGTAAATAACATTCATGCGATCTGCCATTGCCCTGATTTTGAGTTTCTTGTTGTTATCTTTTGCTTTTGTAACAGGGTTCTTTCTGTTCCTCTGGCTCGCCATTCTATTTGCCGGTATTCTGTTCTATCTGGTGATTCGCCAAAAATTGGCGGGCCACAAGCGTAAGCCGCCATATATCATTGAAGCAGAGTATTACGAAGTCAAAGATAAGTGAATGTCGCATAGCATTTTACTTCAAGCTGTCAGCCCATTATGCTCCAGTGAAAATAATGGAGGAATATTTTGCCGCTTAATCTGTTTGGTTTGGAAAATGGAATTATTATCGCCCAAAACTATGATCCTGCTAAAACCTCAGCAGGTTTTTTGTGGTGCGATCTATTTGATCCTACAGAAGAAGAGGAAAACTGGGTGGAATCCCAGCTTAAAATAGAAATCCCCACCCGGCGCGAAATGCATAAAATGGAACTTTCCAGCCGGTTTTACCTGGAAAACGGCGCGACTTATACCACGGCGAGTGTGGTGACCAAAATGGATACACCGGAACCGGAAATACATGCGGTATCATTCATCTTAAAAGATAAAAGCCTAGTCACATTGCGTTATTCTGAGCTCCACTCTTTCCCTATCTATGCCCGCTATTTGCTGGCGGATGCAGAGCAAAAGCCGGAAGGAATCATCGTGCTGGTGGGGTTACTGGAAACCATTATTAGCAAACTGGCCGATGCTCTGGAAAACTCCAGCCATGCACTCGGCCGCCTGAATAGCCAATTATTCCGTCCCTCTGTAAAAGATAAAACAGAACGTCAGGAATCCATGCCGGATTTTGAAGAGCTTCTAAGAAATATCGGCGTACAAGGTGACCTGTTGTCGAAAACACGGGAAAGTTTATTGAACATAACCCGCGTCTTGAGCTTTATCTCCAATACACCACATTGCCAACCGCAAACCGAGGCCTATTCACGATCACATATCTTAGGCACTGTTAACAAACCTCAAGTTTGATAAAGGCAAGGGCAAGGAATGCCATGAAAGTGGAATCGAGTTTGTCGACCCTCAGTGCAAGCCGTCTATTTTCCTTGATTTTCTGGAA
>CAIJLX010000040.1 GCA_903821695.1 uncultured Alphaproteobacteria bacterium
CGAAGACGCATTGAAAATATGTTCCAGAAAATCAAGGAAAATAGACGGCTTGCACTGAGGGTCGACAAACTCGATTCCACTTTCATGGCATTCCTTGCCCTTGCCTTTATCAAACTTGAGGTTTGTTAACAGTGCCTAGTCCAGACGCCGGAGGTGGGGCTTTTTTTCTAAATTCAGGCGAAGGAAAGCCAGCCATTACACTCCAAACCTTAGAACCCTATAAATCCCGGCTTAAAGGCTCCGTTCATCTTGGGATTGCAGGTGAAATGAATTTAAATATTCTTTCGCTTGGCTGTTATGAGGGAGCGATTATCGGAGCACCAGACAATAACCAGAGATTGATGTGGAAATATGTACTGCAATTGTTGAGCGGTAGAAATGAACGAGAAAATCGAAAAGATTTTATCGAAGGCATGAATGATGCCTTCGATTGTCAGGCTGATCTTGGGCAGGTCGAATTCAGTAGTGGGGCAGGAAAACAAGAGAAATTCCAATTTTATGGTTATAGAGCAGAACAAAAAGATATCAAAGAAGGTCTAAATATACCGGGTCATTGGCTTTATTCTGAAGAAAGTTATGACCTTGTTCGGCGGCTTGCAAAGGCTGGGAAAATTATCGTATTACCATTAGATCTAATGCATACCGAACAATGCAAAAAGCTAGGCCAGTTATTACAAAGCCAGGAAATACGCATTGGCTCTATCTATACCTCTAACATGATGACTTTTTATAATTATTTGGTAGAGGATCCCGGTTATTTGGGTGATAGGGTGTGTAAACCTAGTGATACCATCAATAAGGGTACTCCGAATAGGATTTTGCATGAGAATTTAAAATCAATCTCTAAACACGGGAATATTGATCCCATGATTATAGAAGCCGCAAAGGCGGAACATTTAATGACTAATAATAAAGGGAAAATTATTTTCACAAGCCTTGCGGCACATCGCGAATACTGCCTCAGCATTGCAAGAGATAATACAAGAAACTCTGGTTCTATTTCTTAACAGGCGACACAAAACTTTCGACCAGCAATTTCATGCCGGCTTTATCGAATGCGATCTTTAAATGGGCGCCCTGCACTTCTAAAATAGTGCCATAGCCGAATTTATTGTGGAATACGCGGTTGCCTTGGGAATATCCGTCGGTTTCCTTAGGTGGGGCCTTGGGAATGGCGTTTGAGAACTGGTTAAAACGGCTAAAATTGCGGTTTTCTTCCATGCCGGTGCGCACGGTGTTATGCATGCCGCTGATATTGACCACTTCCACCTGCTCTTCCGGCAATTCATCAATAAACCGGCTCGGCAGGCTGGTTTGCCACTGGTTAAACACCCGGCGATTAGCGGCAAATGAAATGGTCAGATGGCGTTTGGAGCGTGTGATGCCGACATAGGCAAGGCGGCGCTCTTCCTCCAACCCCTCTTTGCCTTTTTCTTCGAGCGTGCGTTGGCTTGGGAAAATACCCTCTTCCCAACCCGGCAAAAATACGGTTTCGAATTCGAGGCCTTTTGCCGCATGCAGCGTCATGATGTTCGCTTTTTGGCTATCATCGGTTTGATCTGCATCCATCACCAAACTGATATGTTCCAAAAATTGATCGAGCGAATCGAATTCATCGAGCGCGGTTAAAAGTTCTTTCAAGTTTTCAACTCGGCCTTGCGCCTCCGGCGTTTTTTCTGCCTTCCACATGCCGAGATAACCGGATTCATCGAGCACTTTTTCCGTCGCATCGCGCAATGTTAATGTTTCAAATAATTTCGCCCAGCGATTACGTTGTTCAATGAAAGCTTTAAGCGTAGTCGCCATTTTTCCTTTGAAGCCACCGCTCAGCAACATCTGCTCCACTGCAGCGAATAACGAGGTATTTTGTTCAATCGCGATATTGCGAATATTCGTAATCGTCGAATCGCCAATGCCTCGTTTCGGCGTATTAATAATCCGCTCCAACGCGAGATCATCCGACGAGGATTGCACCAACCGCAAATACGCAATCGCATCCCGAATTTCCATGCGCTCATAAAACCGCAGGCCACCGATGACGCGATATGAAATACCCATCTGCATAAAGGTTTCTTCAAATGCGCGCGTTAAATGCCCTGCCCGCACCAACACCGCGATTTCATTCAGCGGATGTTTTTTTAAACCGCTAATCGCCTCAATTTCATCAGCCACAGCGCGCGCTTCGTGCTTCTCATCCCACACCGAAAGCACTTTTACTTTCGGCCCGCCTTCCGCATCCGTCCATAAGGTTTTGCCAAGTCGCCCCTCATTGTTCGCAATCAAATGCGAAGCCGTTTTGAGAATAGGCGAAGTTGAACGGTAATTCCTCTCCAACCGCACCACTTTCGCGCCGGGAAAATCCACTTCGAACTTCAAAATATTGCCAATCTCCGCCCCGCGCCAACCGTAAATCGATTGGTCATCATCACCCACACAGCAAATATTCCGATGCCCCTGCGCGAGCAGCCGCAGCCAGATATATTGCGCGACGTTCGTATCCTGATATTCATCAACCAGCATATAATGAAACCGCCGCTGATAATCATGCAGCACTTCCGGATGCGAGGTGAACAGTGTAATGCAATGCAGTAGCAAATCCCCAAAATCGACGACATTGAGCGTTAACATCCGCCGCTGATACGCCTCATAAATGCCGCGAATGAGCGGATCATCCGCCTGCTCCGGCTTTTCTGCTTTATCCTTATGCCGCTGGATCACCGCCGAAATCATTTTCGGGGCGAAGCGTTTGTCATCAATATTCAATTCCTGCATCAGCGTTTTGATCAGCCGAATTTGATCATCCGCATCAAGCACATTGAAATTAGGCTTCAACCCAATCAATTCCCCATGCTTGCGCAGAATTTTAATGCCAATCGAATGGAACGTACCCAGCCACAACCCAGCCGAAGATGGCCCGACCATTTTCTCCACCCGCTCCCGCATTTCGCGCGCGGCTTTATTGGTAAACGTCACCGCCAAAATCTGCGAAGGATACGCCCGCCCGCTCATCAAAATATGAGCAATCCGCGTCGTCAGCACCTTGGTTTTGCCCGTGCCTGCCCCCGCCAGCACCAACATCGGCCCATCCACATTTTCCACCGCCATCCGCTGCTCCGGGTTCAACCCCTCAAGCAATGGCAAGGAACGTGTTGTCGTATCTATCTTTAACATGCCTTCTTATTAGCAGTTTTGGCAGAAATACCATCAGATTCTTCTGAAAATATGGCCTTTTGTCATAAAACCTTCACAAATCTTCTGTTTAATAGGAATGTTTCTCACGTTTGGCGTGTATAGGTCGATGGATCTGATTTGAAAGCTTGGCAATGTGGCCATTCTTTAATCAATCCTCTGTCCTGCACGCTGTTTGAAAGGCGGTGTTACGATGGCCCGGGAATACAACATCTCGAGCGATGGTAATGGAAAGATCGTGGCAAAGAAGAGTGGATACTTTGGTTCGACCGGAGAAGGAAGGACGGTGGAACAAGCGATCCGCAACGCTGATAACGATTATCAGCAGAGGAGTGATAGTGCACAAAGGGCTTTTGAAGAGCGACTGAAAGCTCCATGGGGCACTTATCTTGACTGAATTCTTAGGTGCCGCTTTCGTTAGCTGCACCTAGGCACTGTTAACAAACCTCAAGTTTGATAAAGGCAAGGGCAAGGAATGCCATGAAAGTGGAATCGAGTTTGTCGACCCTCAGTGCAAGCCGTCTATTTTCCTTGATTTTCTGGAACATATTTTCAATGCGTCTTCGCC
>CAIJLX010000041.1 GCA_903821695.1 uncultured Alphaproteobacteria bacterium
GGCGAAGACGCATTGAAAATATGTTCCAGAAAATCAAGGAAAATAGACGGCTTGCACTGAGGGTCGACAAACTCGATTCCACTTTCATGGCATTCCTTGCCCTTGCCTTTATCAAACTTGAGGTTTGTTAACAGTGCCTACCACACGCACAGAAAATCGACGTGGTGATTGTGGTGGATATGCTGCTCACGGGCTTCGATTCCAAATATCTGAACACTCTCTATGTGGACAAAAACCTCAAGCACCACGGACTGATTCAGGCATTTTCGCGCACCAACCGCGTGCTGAATGACACTAAGCCTTACGGCAACATCCTCGACTTCCGCCAGCAACAAGACTCGGTAAACGAGGCCATTGCATTATTCTCGGGTGAGAAAGTGGATCGCGCCAAGGAAATCTGGCTGGTTGACCAAGCCCCAGTCGTGATTGGCAAGCTCGACACCGCTGTGAAAAAACTGGATGATTTCATGAAGTCCCAAGGGCTGGAAAATAAACCAGAAGAAGTGGCAAACCTCAGAGGCGATGCCGCACGCAGCCAATTCATCAACCTGTTTAAGGATGTGCAACGCCTCAAAACTCAGCTGGATCAATACACAGACTTGAACGAAGAGCATAAGAAAACCATTGAGCAGGTCATCGCGAAAGAGCAGCTGCAAGGCTTCAAGGGTGTGTATCTGGAAACGGCGCAACGCCTGAAGGCACAGCAGGAAAAAGGTGGAGAGAATATCCCGCCAGAGGTTCAGCAGCTTGATTTTGAGTTCGTGCTGTTTGCTTCAACCGTGATTGATTACGACTACATCATGGGGCTGATAGCCAAATTCTCGGCTGAGAAACCAGGTAAACAAAAAATGACCCGCGCCCAGCTAATCGGCCTCATTCAGTCCGATGCCAAGTTCATGGACGAGCGCGAAGACATTGCCTCCTATATCGACACCCTGCAAGCAGGCGAAGGACTCAGCGAAAAAGATATTAGGCAGGGTTTTGATGCTTTCAAGGCAGCAAAGAACGCCAAACAACTGGCGGCGGTGGCTGAAAAGCATGGGCTGGAAGTAGCTACCCTCAAAACTTTTGTGGAGGGCATCATTCACCGCATGATTTTTGATGGTGAGAAATTAAGCGAATTGCTGGAACCGCTGGATCTTGGTTGGAAAGCACGCACGCAGAAGGAACTGGCATTGATGGAAGACCTCATCCCGCTGCTTCACAAACTTGCCCACGGGCGCATCATTTCGGGGTTGAACGCTTATGAGCAGTAAAAAAAAGAGTTCGCCGCACGGCGTGCAGCCAAAGCTGCGCTTTCCCGAGTTCCAAACCTCACCAGGCTGGGAAATAAAACAATTAGGTGAAGTTGCAAGATTCGTTAATGACCGAATACCCGTCAACCCTTGTCCAGGTTTTTCGGAAACGCTTTCTGCTTCCATTAAGCTGAGCTTCGCTTTTTCTGCCGCCTGCATAATGGCACTGGCAAGCGGGTGCTTGGAATAACGCTCAAGGCTTGCCGCCCACTGCAAAATGTCATTCTGCATTATGCCTTCGGCAGGCACTATTTCGGTGAGTTCTGGCTTGCCGTAGGTGAGTGTGCCCGTCTTATCAAAAATCGCGTTGCGGCAGGTGGGTAGACGCTCGAGCACCGTTGGGTCTTTGATAATGATTGCCTGTCGCGCTGCCATCGAAATTGCGCCGATGATAGTAATAGGTATGGCAATAATCAGCGGGCAAGGTGTTGCAATCACCAGCACAGCAAGCGCACGCAGCTCATCACCCGTGAAGAACCACACCGCGCCTGTTACTACAAGTGCGAATATGGCAAACCAGCCACCGAGCTGATCGCCGAGCCGGCGCATGGTGGGGCGTTTTTGTTCAGCTTCCTGCATCACGCCCATAATCTGCGCATAGCGTGAATCATGCGCGAGTTTTTCGACGCGGATGGTGAGTACCGATTCTCCGTTAATCGCGCCCGATAGCACTGCAACGCCTGGTGCTTTGGATACTTGATAGGGCTCGCCCGTGAGGTAAGATTCATCCATCGAGCCATGACCAACGGTTACCACCCCATCGACCGGCGTAGTTTCATGCGGATAGACCAGAATTTCATCGCCAATGGCAATATCTGCAAGGGTGATTTCCTCCACACCATCGCCTTTTTTGCGGTGCGCGGAAGCGGGCATACGCTGCGATAATGCGCGCAGCGCAGAGGAAGCCTTACGCATCGCATAAACCTCTAATGCCTGCCCACCCGCAAGCATAAGAACAATGAGTGCAGAGGCCAGATATTGCTCAAGCACAGCGGCGGCTACCAGTTCAATGCCGCCCAAAAAATCCGCACCAACACTCCCTCTAAGCAGCTTGGTGAGAATCTGAATCACCAGCGGAGTACCGCCCACAATAATGAGTGCAAGCAGGGGAATATCTGCAGGCAACACGTCGTAAATACGCTGCGTGCCATTCAGAAAAAAATGCAGGGCAATAGCGACAAGTGAGGCAGTCGCAATCAGCAACTGCCATTTTGAGAAAACATTTGTTTCTACTTTCATTTCATCAACACATAGCTGCCTGGTGCATCTTCGATGGGGGCGTAATCTTTGGCATCGCCCATAGCGGGTGGATTAATTCTTTCTGCTGAATATTTATCAAGCCATGTGCTCCATTCTTCCCACCACGAGCCTTCTTTTGTGGGTGTCGCCGTTTGCCATTGACCCGGCGGAATATAGCGAGACGTACTGGGCATGGTGGCGATTTGATAATGGCGGCCTTTATGGCCAGGCTCGCTTACGATACCGGCATTATGCCCCCCACTGGTCAGCACAAATGTGACATCGCTTTCCGTGAGTAAAAGAATTTTGTAAACAGATTTCCATGGTGCGACATGATCGCTGACTGTACCAACAGAAAATAATGGGGTGCGAATATCCTGCAATGCAACCGGCTTTCCACCGACCATAAAACGCCCTTCGGCAAGATCATTTTTTAGAAAAAGCTCGCGAAGATATTCACTAGGCACTGTTAACAAACCTGTATTTTTATGATATAGGTTATGGCGAAAGGGAGATTTTTGCCATGAACAAGCGCTTATATCCTGTGTCTCGCGAGGTTTTCGATCTTGAAATTCGTCCGATTATTGAGGCGGTGACA
>CAIJLX010000042.1 GCA_903821695.1 uncultured Alphaproteobacteria bacterium
CGAAGACGCATTGAAAATATGTTCCAGAAAATCAAGGAAAATAGACGGCTTGCACTGAGGGTCGACAAACTCGATTCCACTTTCATGGCATTCCTTGCCCTTGCCTTTATCAAACTTGAGGTTTGTTAACAGTGCCTAATGGCAGTTATTAGTCATCTCAAGTCCGAAGGAGAGCAAACGACTCCTGCTAAATCTGAAGAAGGACTCGGCAAGCTACGTTCAGGCGAAAAAAAGAAAAAAGATATTTCTCGTGATGACGATCCTGCCGCTGGTCGAGGCGGCTCGCGCGGGAAAAAGGGCTGAGCAAATAAAATTTGCGTAACACGACGCAAAATGGGGCCCTTCTTTATTCCAAAAATTCTTCCCTATCTGGAATCCTAGTAAAGGCGATTTTGCTTCCTGAGAAGCTCTTGCCCTGAGATGGCATCATTCCTAGCAAGATGCTGTCTCTTCCATACTTATGATTAATTTTATCCATGGCTTGTGAGATTCTTTCGCCTCGTTGTCGCTGTTTTAGGCCTTCGGTTGGAAGGACATCAAATAACTCCGCCTGCATATCAGTATTTGCAGTCAATCCGTCCAGAGTCACTGATACCTTCTTAATCCTCATGCCTTTACCGCGAAATCAGTTCTCCATATCCCTCACTATTATTAAGCCAACAATGGATAAAAGAAAAAATACTTAAGCGCGTGACAATTAGCGATGCAGCCCACGGATTTGTAGTTGGGAGATCTATCCTTACCAAGGCTTCTCATCATACAAATCAAAAATGCCTACTAAAAATGGATATTAAAAATTTCTTCCCTTCAATAAGTAGAGCTAGAGTTTTAAGGCTATTTTGCGGAATAGGGTAACTTTCTCCATTTTGGCTTATCTTCGCCCAATATGAATGTTTCCACGCCATATTTTTTGCATAAACAATCAAGTTTTTTCTGTGCTTCGCCTATTTGATCATCTGTAAATTCTTGTGAAAACTCATTCATATTTTAAGTCCAATATTTTCTAAATAATCTGCCCACCATTGCATCATTTCTATGCGTTCAGTAAGGTATTGAGCATGGTTGTAAGCAGCCCTGATCTGATCACGTTCAGCATGAGCAAGTTGGCGCTCAATAACGTCTGGTCTATAGCCATTTTCGTTTAGAAGGGTTGACGCCGTGGCACGGAAACCATGAGCAGTGGTTTTGTTTTTATAGCCCATGATCTCGATAGCCTTAAGGAATGTATTTTCACTAATTGTCTTACGGTGATTAGAAAAGCTTGGAAAAACATAGCCGCTATAGCTATCACCTGTGATTTCCTGAATTTTTCTGAACAATTTTACACTTTGTTTGGAAAGAGGGACAATATGTTGCTCTTTCATCTTCATGCGGGAGGCGGGGATACGCCATTGGGCATTCTCAAAATCCATCTCATCCCATTTGGCACCCCTCATTTCACCGCTTCTAACAAATGTTAGTATGAGAAGCTGAAAGCCCCACTTGATAATGGGATTACCGTTATATTGAGTATCGTACTTATTGAGCTTCTCTAAGAACTCAGGCAATTGTCCATCTTTAAGACGGGCATAGTTCTTACTCTTTACAGGACTTAGTGCGTTTTTGAGGTCCTGGGTTATATCCCTGTCTGCTTTGCCACAGGCTACAGCATATCGAAAGATCTGGCCTGAGGTTTGCATCATACGATGCGCCATCTCATGCTTGCCCTGTTTTTCAATAGGGCTAATGGCATGAAGTAATTCCTGTGCCTTGATTTGTGTAATAGGCTTGCTGCCTATCTTGGGGAATACATAGGTGGCAAGACGAGTCATGATAGTTGCGGCATGTTTAGGCTGCCACGTATGTATGCGTTGGTGATGCCATTCACGGGCTATAGCTTCAAAATTGTTCTCATAGCTAATGGCTATATCTAATTTCTTCTGCTTCTTAGCTTCGGAAGGATCTATGCCTTTATCGAGCTGTCTGCGTGCTTCCAGGCGCTTTTCCCGTGCGGCTTTAAGAGTAACAGTAGGATATGTCCCGAATGCTACGCCTTTGCGTTTTCCATTGAAGCGGTAGAACATGCGCCAGTACTTGCCGCCATTAGGATGAATCTCCAGGGAAAGGCCATCTCCATCTACCTTTCGGTACATTTTATCCCGGGGATGAAGATTTTTGATCAGAATATCGTTTAGATGCATGTGACAGTATATTTCCCTCGGTGACAGTATGTGCCGCCATTTATACTGTCAGGTGAGCCGACTGTACGCGGACGTGCACGAACACATGCGCATAGAAATACCGCGAAAATCCTTGATTGTACAGTGTTTTTGTGGTTTACTGCGGACGGCGGCGAACGCTGCCCTGGTGACCCCTACGGGATTCGAACCCGTGTTACCTCCGTGAAAGGGAGGTGTCCTAGGCCTCTAGACGAAGGGGTCACATGACTTAGAGAGGTGGGTGTAGTAGCAGCAACGGCCCGGCGTTTCAATATATTTTCATAAATAGCATTTTTCTCTTTGTGTTCGGCGTGTTTACTCTGTTCGACACAAAGATAAGGCCTTGTTATTTATGAGTATTTTAACCAATTGAGTGTTTTTGATTTCTCAATCTAATCTTCCCCCTTCTTTAGAGGGGCTGGTGCCGCTAGTAGGAATCGGACCTACGACCTCGTCATTACCAATGACGCGCACTACCACTGTGCTATAGCGGCTTGTAAAGCCCAGGCGGAAAGTCTAACTAGAATAAAGATTCTCACAATGCAATCAAATCGTAACAATCCTATGCTAAAAGAAGAGAAGGCCAAACGTTTAAGTGATGCATTGCGGCAAAATTTGCTGCGGCGCAAGAGCCAGAAACAACAGGAAAGCGATGACGGACAAAGACAAAGAGAAGAGGGATTCAAAGACCAGACATCGTGAGCTCGAAGAGCGCGAGAAGCATCCGCATGCGCCGCGTAAGGAACTGCATGAGGATTCTGATCTGCATCCGCACCATAAGCAGGTAGATCATGCCCGCCACCATCACCGTTCCCACATTTTGCACCACCACAGAAAAGAGACGGTAGAAGAAAAAAAATTCATCGATCATGAAAATAAATTACACCGTATTGAAATTACCCGCGAAGTGTGGGAGGATGACAGCGGGCGGAGGCAACTCAAAAAAACCGAGAAAGTATCCGCCACACCATCACATGCTAAAAAAGGAATAAAAGTGAAAGCAAGCTCCTCTGTAAAAGTCGCCGAACGCTTGAACTCAATTCGTTTGCGGATTGCTTTCGCCCGCGCCCGTGCTATTGAACGTGGCGCTAATTTAGGAATATAATCGCCCCATGTCCGTAATGCCCGACCACTGGATCCGCGAACAGGCTTTGCAAAAAGCCATGATCGAACCCTTCGTGGATGAAAAAAATAAAGACCAACAACGCAAAGAAGGTAAAATTTCTTACGGCCTGTCGTCGTATGGATATGACGCCCGCGTATCCGATGAATTCAAAATTTTCACGAATGTAGATTCGGCAACGGTTGACCCCAAAAACTTCGCGCATAATGGTTTTGTCGATCGCAAAACCGATGTCTGCATCATTCCGCCCAACAGTTTTGTGCTTGCCCGCACCGTCGAATATTTCCGCATCCCGCGCGATACATTGGTGGTTTGCGTCGGCAAATCGACCTATGCACGCTGCGGCATTATCGTCAACGTCACCCCACTCGAACCCGAATGGGAAGGCCACGTTACCTTAGAATTTTCCAACACCACCCCCCTGCCCGCAAAAATCTACGCCGGCGAAGGCGCCTGCCAATTCCTGTTCCTAAAAGGCGACAGCATGTGCGAAACCTCCTACGCCGACCGCGCCGGAAAATATATGAAGCAGCAAGGCGTAACGCTGCCGAAGATTTGAGATGACAACTTATCTCCTTGAAAAAGCAATAGAAGCCGCAAGGAAAGAGATTAGTTTTTATCACATTGAGCCTGAAGCTGAGATAGAATTTATGTGTCCCAGTGGCGGGCAAGTTCAGGATAAAATCAACCGTACAGCAACGGATAACAGTAAGAATATCACGGAGATCCATTTTTCCAGTACCCCGGATTATGCATTTTTCACAGGTCTCCGCAAAATACTTGGAGACAGATATGGGGCAGAAGGAAGATTACTAGCAAATTTATTAGCCGCTGATTTTAATCCTCAGCACTGGAAAAAAATTGATTACGACGATATCTGTAAGGACCTTCTCCTAGATACCAAAATGGTTAGCCTTGCCGATCCTGATGGTGGAACGATATATGACACAAACGTTCCCGATCTTATCAAACGCTGGGGAATAGATTATACAAATATTGCACCTTATGATGGCACAACCGCTATCTCTCCAAACTCCTCTCACTTTATCCATCTAGGTTCCCCTAAACATGATTACAAAGCAGATTTTGCTTGGGCATCGAATGTAATTTCAAATGTTACTGTTAGTGCTCCACGCGAAGAGCGTGATTTGTGGGTCTATCAAACATTCGCTGCCATTATAGGGATGCTTAAACCCCCAAATGGAGCGTTCCTATATATTAATACACTCGACCCAGCATTGCCTTCAGCCTGTTTTAATGCCGATTTCCACGATCTAATAGGGGTAAAGAAAGATAAATCTTTAACACGAGACACCGTTCTATTCCATCGCGCAGAGGAAAAAGCACTAACACCCCTATTATTAGCTTCCTTCATAGCCAAGCAGCCCCAAATCCCACCACTACTCCCAAGAAGATAATTTTGTAAAAAGCATTGCAGAGTAGGTTTCTTCAATCTATCCACTACCTCCATGGATAAAATCAAAGTAACTGGCGGCAGACCGCTTCATGGCCGCATTGATATTGGTGGGGCGAAGAATGCCGCGTTGCCGTTGATGGCTGCAGCGTTGCTGACGGAAGAAAAGCTTACACTCTCTAACCTGCCCCATTTGGCGGATATCGCGACGATGGCGCATTTGCTGTCGCATTTGGGTGTCGCTATTTCGATGGATGGCAGCTCGCCGGCAGAGGGTCATCAGGGTCGGGTGATGGGGTTGGATGCCAAAGGTGTCAAAGACATCGTGGCGCCTTATGACATTGTGCGGCGGATGCGGGCATCATTAGTAGTGCTGGGGCCTTTGCTGGCGCGGTTTGGCCGGGCGAAAGTGTCGCTGCCAGGTGGCTGCGCGATTGGCACACGGCCGATTGATATTCACCTCAAAGCGCTCGAAGCCATGGGTGCGCAGATTACATTGGATGAAGGCTATGTATTGGCCGAAGCTCCCAAGGGATTGCAGGGTGCCGAAATCACATTCCCGAAAGTTTCCGTTGGTGCGACAGAAAATTTGTTAATGGCTGCATCGCTCGCCAATGGCACCACGATTTTACATAATTCCGCGCGCGAACCGGAAGTCAGCGATTTGGCCGAATGCCTAGTCGCGATGGGCGCTAAAATCGAGGGTATCGGCAATAGCACCCTCATCATCCACGGCCAGAAAAAATTGCATGGCGCTGATTATAAAATCATTGCTGACCGCATCGAAGCTGGCACCTATGCCATCGCCGCATTAATGACAAACGGCCATCTCGAAATCGCCGGTATTTCGCCTTCTATTCTTGGTGTCACCCTCGATGCACTGCGCAATTCCGGCGCGCATATCGAAGAAAAAACGGATTCGATTATTGTTTCGCGCAAAGATAAAATTATCCACCCGATGGAACTCACCACCGACCCCTACCCCGGTTTCGCAACCGATATGCAAGCCCAGATGATGGCACTTGCCACCATCGCCGACGGCACCAGCCACATCAGCGAAACCATCTTCGAAAACCGCTTTATGCATGTGCCTGAATTGCTGCGTATGGGCGCCGATATCCATATCGATGGCCACACCGCCACTATCCATGGCGTGCCCAAACTTAAAAGCGCCGAAGTGATGGCAACTGACCTTCGTGCGTCGGTCTCCCTAGTCCTCGCCGCCCTCGTCGCCGAAGGCACCACCACCCTAAACCGCGTCTACCACATCGACCGCGGCTATGAACGGGTGGAAGAAAAGCTGAAGGCCGTGGGGGCTCAAATTGAGCGGGTTCGGGGAAGCTAGAACTACGAAGGAGTTGGGCCATTACGTCTCTTCGCCTCATCTCTCAATAAGATCGCCAAACCAAAATTTTCTTTGGATCCCGCAAGAACTGCCGGCACTTTACCATCAACAACTGCATCCAGACATGCGGCCTCATAGCCGACTAAAGTTGTAATGGAGTTAATCTTTTCAAAGAGTTCTTTTGTTCCAAGCAACATCGCAGCGGTTTTTGGCGAAGACCCCTTTTGTGATATCATGAAATCTAGCGCCTCCATCGGAATGCCTTTTTTCATTATCACTTGTAGGCGAGAGATATTTTCATCTTTTAGCGCCTCTTTCCAATCTGGGTGTGCTTTAAAAAATGCTGCAACATCTTGAATGGTCTTCTCAAATTGAAGTGCTGGCTGATAGGAAAATGGAAAAGCTTTCTTTAATTCCTCATTCAGATCAATGTGCTCGCTAGAAAGCAATTCTGCAACATAATGTATGACTTCTTGTAATTGCTGAGTCTGCAGCTTAGTGATTCTATCGAATGCCTGAGTGAATGATTTCTCGTCTTTGTCTTTAATTTCGGCCTCTGTCACAAAAATATGAGAGCATAAAACCATCGTCAAGGCTCGTATCACTTCAAGGTCACCTTTCTCCATCTCTTTTATAAGCCATCGATTTTCTTTTAGAGTAACGCCAAGCATTTCTTTTACATATGCAATTCTTTCATCTGGCTCCAATGTCTGCAACTTCTCCAACATTTTGTGGGCGGCAATAAAATCTGGCACCATTTCAATTGCAATATGCTCTCTCTCAGAATAATTCTCACCCGTTGGCATACATTTATGCACCGTAGAAAAAACCCGTTCTAAAGCAAGAATCGCTTTTGTAGGTAATTCCTCTGAATCCGCCAATAATGCTGATTCATACTTTTTTGAAAATTTGAGTTCGTGATCTATAAAATGTGCAATTTCTCTTCAAGTGCTCTTACTTGAGCAGAGAAAGGCCTATCTAAGGCTAGTGTATTTATTACAATCCCATAAGCCTCATCGCCCACACGCTCACGAAGTTCATCCCTTTGCCATTCTGGGGCACGCTTTATCAGGGATTTAGCCCTAAGCGCCCTGGAATTAAAATATCCTTCATTAACCTCTCCTGATTTTTTTTCTGGGATAGGCTTGAAATAAATTTCAAGATCATAATGCTCTAGCCAGATACGATAACTGGGATCGATTGCATCCACTAATTCCTGTGCTGCTGGAAACAATTGCTCTTTTTCTGCCAGCGAAACATTCTCAGAAAATACTATTTCTACCACAAAGACCTTCTATGTACTCCGTTTTTGCTCCTCTTAGAATGACAGAAATACGTTAAAAAACCGTTAACACCAGCATAGACCCGCTTGCAACCCGAGAAAAACCAGCTATTTTGACCGGGTTATGGCAAAATCTAGCAAACCGGCTTTTGTAGAAGTTATCCAGCCCGTTGAGTTTACGGAAGCGCTTTCGGAGCGGTATTTGGCGTATGCGATGTCGACGATTATGTCGCGGTCGCTGCCGGATGTGCGGGATGGGTTGAAGCCAGTTCACCGCCGTTTGCTTTTTGCGATGTTGCAGCTGAAGCTGGATCCGAAATCTGGGTTTAAGAAATGCGCACGGGTGGTGGGGGATGTGATTGGTAAATATCACCCGCATGGCGATGTCGCGGTCTATGACACGATGGTCCGGTTGGCGCAGGGGTTTTCGATGCGCTATCCGCTGGTCGAGGGCCAGGGGAATTTTGGCTCGGTCGATGGCGATAACGCGGCCGCGATGCGATATACCGAGGCGCGGCTGACAGATGTCGCGCTCGCCCTGATGGCTGATCTTGATATGGATACGGTTGATTTCCGGCCGACCTATGATGGCTCGGAAGAAGAGCCCGTAGTGTTCCCATCCGCATTTCCGAATTTGCTCGCCAATGGATCTGAGGGGATTGCGGTGGGGATGGCGACTTCGATTCCGCCGCACAATGTCGGCGAAATTTGTGATGCGCTGCTGTATTTGATTAAACAACCTAATGCCCGGATTGAAACTCTGTGTGGCCATTTGCTGGCGCCGGATTTTCCGACGGGTGGTGTGCTCGTCGAATCACGCGAGAGCATTTTGCATTCGTATGAAACCGGTCGCGGCAGTTTCCGTTTGCGCGCGCGGTGGGAGAAGGAAGAATTAAGCCACGGCCAATATCAAATCATCATTACGGAAGTGCCGTATATGGTGCCGAAATCGCGCCTGATTGAGAAAATGGCGGATATGTTCCGCGAGAAAAAATTGGTGATGCTCGGCGATATCCGCGATGAATCGGCGGAAGATATCCGGATTGTGCTGGAGCCGAAATCGAAGAACGTCGATGCGGCGGTGTTGATGGAATCGCTGTTTAAAATGACCGATTTGGAAACGCGCATTTCGCTCAACATGAACGTGCTTGATGCCCAAACCTCACCGCGGGTGATGAATATCAAAGAAATTCTGCAGGCGTTTTTAGATCACCGCCAGGTGGTGTTGGTGCGCCGCTCGAAATTCCGCCTCGGCAAAATTGATCATCGCTTAGAAGTGCTTGAAGGTTTCCTGATCGCGTATTTAAATATTGATGCGATCATCAAAATCATCCGCAATGAGGATGAGCCGAAGCCGATCATGATGAAGAAATTCGGCCTCACTGATGTGCAAGCGGAAGCAATTTTGAATATGCGTTTGCGTAGTTTACGTAAGCTCGAAGAATTCGAACTCAAAAAAGAACATAAAGAATTAAAGGCCGAAAAAGCGGAGTTGCTCGCGCTGCTGAAAAGCGAAGAAAAACGCTGGGACTATATTTACGGCGAACTCAAAGAAATCAAAAAGAAATTCGGCGGCGGCCCACTCGGCAAACGCCGCACCGAACTCGCCGATGCGCCATCGATTACTAATGTTTCCATCGAAGCCTTTGTCGAAAAAGAACCAATCACAATTCTCTGCTCCAAAATGGGTTGGATCAAGGCGCTCAAAGGCCATTTCGACACGATCGAAAATAAATATAAAGAGGGAGATGAAGAACGCTTCATCTTGAAAGGCCAAACGACCGATAAATTGATGGTGTTCACCACAGATGGCAAATGTTTTGCGCTCGGCTGCGACAAGCTACCAAGTGGCCGCGGATTTGGCGAACCAGTACGAATTATGATCGATCTCGCGGAAGATCGCGACATCGCGAGCCTGTTTATTTACCAACCCGATTCGCGCATGGTCGTCGCCTCCAGCGAGGGCAAAGGATTCATCGTCGAAGCCGCAGATATGCTCGCCGAAAAGCGTACCGGCAAACAAGTGCTCGATGTGCGCGAAGGCGAAAGCGCGCTCAAAGCAGCCCCTGTGGTGGGCGATATGGTTGCGGTGATTGGCACAAACCGGAAATTACTGGTGTTCAAAATAGATGAAATTCCGGTGATGAAACGTGGCCAGGGCGTGTTCCTGCAAAAATATAAAGATGCAAAACTCTCCGACATCAAAACCTTTGATGCGAAAGAAGGTTTGAGCTGGAGCTTGGGCGACCGCGTACGCACCGAAGCCAACATCATGGAATGGCAAGGCATCCGCGCTTCTGCGGGCAAATTGCCACCGGTTGGTTTCCCACGTAATAATTCATTTTAAATGAAGCTGCACATTATCGCAGTTGGTAAATGGCGCGAATGCCCGGAACGGGCGTTGTGGCAGGAATATTGCAAGCGCCTAAGCTGGGAATGCAGCTTGAAGGAAGTGGAAGTAAAACAAACCCTGCCCGCTGATAAACTCAAAATTAAAGAAGCAGAATTATTGCTCGCTGCCGTGCCCCAAAACACCGCCATCATCGCGCTTGATGAACATGGCAAAGAACTAACCAGCCCCAAATTCGCCGAAATGATTCAGAATTTCCAACTAAACGGCCGCGATGTCGCATTTTTGATCGGCGGCGCAAGCGGCCATGGCGAGGCAGTGCTCAAAGCCGCCGAGCGGAAACTAAGTTTAGGCGCAATGACCTGGCCCCACATGCTCGTCCGCGCGATGCTTTCCGAGCAAATTTACCGCGCCCATGCAATCCTTGCCGGGCACCCTTATCATCGCGGTTGAATCGTTGCATTTCTTCCCAAAGATGCTAACCTGCATCGGTTTTTCATTTTAAGCACACAAGGATTGTATGAATTTTATATCGAAATGGGGTTTCTTGTTCATTTTCGCTACCTTATTTGTGTGTGCGCCACTCCATGCGGCGGATGAAAAAACAGCGGAAAAGCCGAAGAAGGACACCGCTTCAACCCTCAAATTACTCGATTTATTCGGCGATGTATTTGAACGCGTGCGTGCAGATTATGTCGAAGAAGTCACCGACCAACAGCTGATTGAAGCCGCGATCAATGGGATGCTCACCAACCTCGACCCGCATTCGAGCTACATGAACGCGAAACAATTCCAGGAAATGCGCGTGCAAACCCGTGGCGAATTTGGCGGCCTGGGCATTGAAGTGACGATGGAAAACGGTTTGGTAAAAGTCGTTTCGCCAATCGATGATACACCTGCTTTCAAAGCAGGCATTAAACCAGGCGATTTCTTTAGCCATATTGACGGCGCACCAGTGATGGGCCTTACACTGCCAGAAGCAGTCGAAAAAATGCGCGGCAAACCGGGCACCGATATTAAGCTGACCGTGTTGCGCGAAGGTTCAAACGAGCCACTGCAATTTAAACTGACCCGCGATATTATTAAAATTCAATCCGTGCGCTCGAAAGCACAAGGCGATGTGATTTATCTGCGCGTGACTTCTTTCTCGGAGCAAACCGGCGATGCGTTGCTCGCTGAATTTGCGAAACAGAAAAAAGCGATCGGCAGCAAACTGGTCGGCGTCGTACTCGATCTGCGTAATAACCCTGGCGGCTTGCTCGATCAGGCGATTGCGGTTTCGGATGCATTCTTGGAGCGTGGGGAAATTGTTTCGACTCGCGGCAGAATTTCAGACAGCACCCGCCGCTATAATGCAACCGATGGCGACATCACCAAAGGCCTGCCAATCGTGGTGTTGATTAATGGTGGCTCTGCTTCCGCTTCAGAAATTGTGGCTGGTGCGTTGCAGGACCATGGCCGCGCCATTGTGATGGGCACGAAATCTTTCGGCAAAGGCTCGGTGCAGACCGTCATTCCGCTGCCTAGCGATAGCGCGATGCGTTTGACGACATCGCGTTATTACACGCCATCAGGCCACTCGATTCAGGCCAAAGGCATTACGCCCGATATTCTGGTCGAGCCCGCGAAGCTTGAAAAAATCAAAGATCGTGAGCGCGATAGCGAGGCGGATTTGAAGGGTCATTTGAAAAATAATGATGAGGACAAAGATAAGGAAACGCCGATTGCAAAATCCGCACCGGAAGTCAAAGGCAGCAAAGCTGAAGATGCGGCGCTCGATAAAGATTACCAGCTTGCACGAGCGGTGGATTTGATTCGTGCTATCCACATCTTTAACCAAACCGGCAATAAAACTCAGGCGGCGGAAAAATAATGAGAGCGCTTTGGATAGCAACAGCCACCCTATCTGTCCTCGCGACAGCGGCATTTCTTGCTCTCTTTTTGCGTGATCATTATGCCTCCTCCTCCATGGCTATCGCGAAGGCTGTGCGGGTGGAAGTAAACCTCAAAACCGGCGAAATCAAACAAGCCCCTGAAGTGCCAGAACCGGTCGCCGCGCCCGCTGCTGCTGAAGTAAAACCTGAAGCCCCAGCACCAGAAAAAGCGGAAGAGAAAAAAGAAGAACCAAAGCCTGAAGAACATAAAGATGGCAAAGAAGAGCCAAAGGCGAAAGAAGAGCACAAGGATACGAAAGACGAGCATAAAGACGCAAAAGAAGAGCATAAAGAGAAAGGCGAACCTAAACCCACGAAGGAAGACCCCAAGGCTGCAAAAGAAGAACATAAGAACGTAAAAGAAGAAGCGAAAAAAGAAGAAAACAAAGAAGAGCCGAAAGAAAAAGCCAAAGAACCTACTGAGAAAGCTGAGCCAAAAGAAAAAAAGGCAGCAGTTGAACTGCCAAAAGGTCCAAGAATTGCGATTGTAATTTCGGGCATGGGTTTGAGCCGCAGTTCGACGGAGCAAGTGTTTAAATTGCCAGCCACCATCTCTTTCAGTTTCTCGCCTTATGCTTCGGAATTAGCGAAATGGATCAAGAAGGCTGAGGGTGATAAACATGAGCTCTATGTTGATATTCCGCTGGAGCCAAAAGATTATCCGCATAGCGACCCTGGCCCTTATGCGCTGCTGCTGAACCTCGGTGATGAGAAAAATATGGAGCGCCTGAATCAGGTATTGAAAAAGGGTGAAGGTTATCAAGGCGTTGTTACCGGACCCGATGAGCATTTTACCCAAAATTCACGCGCGTATGAATGGTTGATGAATGCGGTGAAGGCGAAAAAAATGACCTTCTTCTATGCCGCCCGTCCTGAGAATAAACTGCTGACACAGGAAATCGAAAAATCCAAACGCACCGAAGCAGTGGGCATTGATATCGTGCTCGATGAAAAACTGACCAACGAAGCAATTGATGCACAATTGGCGCAGGCAGAAGTGTTGGCGCAGAAATATGGATTCGCGACGGTTCTCGCGCGGCCTTACCCGATTTCGGCGCAGCGGATTCAGGAATGGATTAAAACGCTGGGGCCAAAAAATATTCATCTGGTGCCGCTGTCACAGGCGAAGGCGCAATGAAACCTTCGTCTCACTCTACTTTTGCGGCAATCTGCTTTGTCGCTCCGGTGCTCGAATCCTCATGTAGCGCTGCTACATTCCGGTTCTGCGCTCCGTATGCTCCTAGCATCTTACTCGCAAAAGCGAATGATCCGAAGGTTTCAAGATGACGGTTATCAAAATCGCAAAACCATATCGTTCTGCTGTCGGGATCATGCTCCTGAATAAAAACGCGGAAGTGTTTGTCGGCCATCGTATCGATACTAAAAGCGAAGCCTGGCAAATGCCACAGGGCGGGATCGATTGGGGTGAATCACCCGAACAAGCCGTGTTCCGCGAATTATGGGAAGAGACCGGCGTTGTTAAAGATAAAGTCACCATCTTGCGCGAAAGCGATGATTGGTTTCATTACGAACTACCACCCTATCTCGCCGAAACCCTCTGGCGCGGGCGCTATCGTGGCCAACGCCAAAAATGGTTCGCAATGCAATTTAATGGCACTGATAGTGACATCAACATCCAAACCGACCGCCCGGAATTTAACGAATGGAAATGGGCTGAACCGTTAAAACTACCCGAAATGATCGTACCGTTTAAACGCGATCTTTATGCCGCGATTGTGGAAGATTTTAAGCCGCTGCTGTTGTCGCTAACACAGAAAGCTTGATAAACATCTGATTTTAAACAGATTTTCTTGATACCCTTTGTCATCAAATTGACATATTTTAGGCGCATATTCTAAGGTGAATCTAGGCACTGTTAACAAACCTGTATTTTTATGATATAGGTTATGGCGAAAGGGAGATTTTTGCCATGAACAAGCGCTTATATCCTGTGTCTCGCGAAGTTTTCGTTCTTGAAATTCGTCCGATTATTGAGGCGGTGACAAAGCCCTTTGGCGGTCGTCCGCCGAAGATTGATCACTACACCTGCTTTTGTGCGATGTTGAAGATGATGTCGGTCTCGCTTCCGTGGCGCGATTTGCCGCCTGAATA
>CAIJLX010000043.1 GCA_903821695.1 uncultured Alphaproteobacteria bacterium
CCGACAAGAATCGCTCCATCGAGCTGACTTTCGCCATGTAATCTCGTTGCTCGTAAAACGCGGGCCTTCTCGCCCGTTTGGGCTCATCGCTCTCCGTCTTTGCCTTCGCGGCATAAGTACATGGCCGGCAGACTGGTCGCCTCCCGCCTCGCCCGTTCCACGCGAAATCCTCTGGCGGCTTCTCGGCCAGGCAACGGGTGCAGACTTTCACGCCTCACCCCTCGCACGAATGGTCGCAACGCAATCCCCAACGGCGCCGTAATACCGATGGTCAAAAATGCGCTGGCTTGGCAATAGTGTTTCGCACTCTTTTGCACACGCCTCGCGCTCGTGGGCAGCGACTAGCGCGGCAAAGCGTTCAACTTCGTCATGCCAGTCAGTGAACTCAATCCAAACCACTGGCTCGCTGATGCCGTGCGTCAGCGATGCGCCAAGCCCAGCCTCCCGCGCCATGCGGATGATGTCATCGTGAGTCACGCCTTCCCCCTCACCGACTCCCAAACGCTCCGCAGAATGCAGCCGGCAACCAACAGCCAAATGACCGCGCAGACGGCGCAGGCCACCACGATGGCGTACCCGAACAACTCCAGCGCAGTCACCGCAGCACCTCCGGTTTCTGTCTCCGCAGATGCTCGTTTTCCTGCCGCAAATAATGCGTATCTACGCCCAGGCGCTCAACGTCGGATTCTAGGGCGCGAATTTCCGTCATTAATGTGCGGATTTTGTTCTCAAGCCACAAGATGTGTTGGCGCAAATCGGTTTCTGCGTCGTTCACAGCGCCGCCCTCAGTTCTTCCATCTGCCCTTCTGTTTTGCGGACTTGCTCGTTCAGCAGGTCAATCAGGTGGCGCTGGGTTTGCAACGTCACATTGAGAGCAGCAATGGTTTTCCGCTGTGCAGTGATGGTGCTATCGGAACGCATGACTGCTTCCTTATAGCGCGCAAACTGCACCTGTTCTTCCTGCGTCATTTCTTTTCCTCTTTAGCAGCCTCATGGCCGGCTATCCATGCTTTTTTTAGCAGGTCCAATGTTGGCATCAATGGGAAAACAGCGCCTGTTCTTGCTTTTGCGAGAATAGAAACCGAAGCCTCGGCTGCTCTGACTACTAATTCATTTCGATAATCGAGTTTTTTTTTCATAAAGATTTAACTTTTTTTTGTTTTTTTTCTTGTTCCATTTTTTTCTTTTCTTTCTGGCTGCTAAGAAGATTTTCTCTTCCTTCTTGTGTACAGCATTTGTTCAAAAGACGGTTTATGTCCAAATCAAGAATATCGCAAATCCAAGAAGGCGAAAATTCTTCATTTCCTTTCTGGAAAAACCAGCGCTTTGCTTCATATCTGGTTTTTATTGCTTGAGCACCGCCTTCCCTTGTGTCTATGTCTTTAATTGCCTGAATCAAAACAGATGCCCACAGTCTTTTGTATGGGCAAGCAGAGTATGATTTTTCTATTTCCGAATCAAACATTGAATAATTCATTACGCCCTCGCTATCTTGTTTAAAACCCCATTTCTCAGCTCGTCTGACTCAATGCCACCAGCCATTTCGGCCAATGTCATCAACGCTCGTTCGTAGAAACTGGCAAACTCCGTATCGTCCATCGATTGAAAGTTAATGGACTTCGGGACCATGACGGTCTGGCCAGAAATCTGATAAACGTCACAGTGTCCCATTTCGATTTTTAGTGCGGCCAGCAATACTTTTTGGTCTGGCCAAATACCAGTGCTATTGCATACAAATCCAAGCAACGCCATAAACTTTGCATGAAACCTGTAGTTCCGAACCTTTCGAAACTCAACCCGCACCACCTCGCCCTGAGCCAACCGGCGCAATGCCTCGACGGCAGCGTCGTCTGCTGCCTTGAGGCCACCGGGAGTTCGGACGAGGTGGACGGTTGCCATCAGAGATGCATCCCGATTGCGCTGTTCGTTTGCTTATCAAAAATATAAGCCTCTTTCCCATGCTGCTCTAGGTGATGCATTCGGCAGAGCCAAATCACATCCAACGGCATGGAATAGTCAGGATGATGCGCTTCAGACTTTGCATTACC
>CAIJLX010000044.1 GCA_903821695.1 uncultured Alphaproteobacteria bacterium
AGGGTCGACAAACTCGATTCCACTTTCATGGCATTCCTTGCCCTTGCCTTTATCAAACTTGAGGTTTGTTAACAGTGCCTAGATCCAATACGTGATCTCGCTGACACAGTGAACAAAGCTGCCAAAAGCACCTTATTTAAAGGAAGTGTACATGATGGCGGCTTTATGGTGCTGCGTATCACAGAATCCGATATGCAAACCTTAGCACAAAGCCCCTATCTTGAAGAGTTCAAAGCAATATTTGGAGATCTACAAGGAGAGTATAGCAAACGCCAAACAGGCACTTTACTCGGTGAGTTTCGGAGATTTGCTGGGCCTTATCTTGGCAGCGGAACAGCAGCACAGAGCGGCGAGATAAAACGTCTTAGTTAATGAGTTAGAGGCTTGAGATAGAGCCGAGCATTTTCTATTACTACTTTTTCGACCTGCTCATAGCCAAACATTTCCGTTTCGCCATCAATCAGCTTCAGTTCCATAATATCGCCTGCGCCGAAATTGTGGAATGACAGTACGGTGCCAATCAATTCTTCGGCATGGGTATATACTTCCAGGCCTATCAGATCTTCAATGTAATATTGGTTTTCTTTGGGCTTCGGCAGCTGTGAGCGCCAGACCCAGAGTTCGCGGTTGCGATAGGTTTCGGCTTGGGTGCGGTCGGTGACGCCTTCGATCATGGCATGTGGGCCGGATTTTTTGAGGGCGATTTCTTTATCGCCGCAGTAAAGCGGTTTTAGCTTAAATAACGTATCAGGATTTTCGGTATAGCTCGCAACCTTGATCCCGCCCTTGATGCCATGAGCAGAGAGGAGTTTTCCTACAATTATCTTTTTATCCATATATACGCATACCGATACTAATCGGCACCCAGTTGGCGTTAACCGTGGATCCTGGCTTACGCCGGGATGCGCAACAGAGTGTTACGCAGATTTTTTTGCTTTTGGTTTCGCAGCTGCTTTCGCTTTTGGTGCTGCTTTTGGAGCAGAAGCAGAAGCGGTGGTTGCGCCAGCCTTACGGATTGCAGCAACGTCCAAGCCTTTTTGCTTGAAGAAAAAGCCTAAACGCTCTGTGAACTCAGCGCCAGCACCCAACCAATATTTCAGGCGGTCTTCTTTCCATGTGATGCGGTTTGCATCATCTTTCTTGAGCAGTGGGTTATATGAACCAATACGCTCAATGAATTTACCGTCGCGCGAGCTGCGTGAATCCGCAACAACGATGCGATAATACGGTTTCTTCTTAGCGCCACCACGGGCAAGACGGATTTTTGTAGCCATATGCTTCCTTTTTCAATAAGAGGCGGCTTAATACTTGTTTTTATCTATGAAGTAAACAAAAAAATGATCAAAACCCCGCATTGGCCGATTCCATTAGGCCACAAACCGATCGATTTAGGCCTAGAACGGGTGCAAAACCTGTTGAAACGCCTGGGAAACCCGCATCTGCGCCTGCCCCCGACGATCCATATTGCCGGAACCAATGGTAAGGGTAGCACCCTGGCTATAATCAAAAGCATCCTGGAGGCGGCGGGCCTAAGAGTTCACCGCTACACCTCCCCCCATTTGGTACATTTTAACGAGCGGATTGAGCTAAATGGCAAACCCATCACCGATGAGCATTTATATAAGGTATTAGAAACCTGCCGCAAAGAATCCGAAGGCATGTCCATCACCTTTTTCGAAGGCACCACCGTTGCCGCTTTCCAAGCTTTTGCCCAAACACCAGCGGATATTGTATTATTAGAAACCGGGTTGGGTGGAAGGCTCGATGCTACGAATGTATTGGAAAAACCACTGCTAACAATTATCACCCCAATTTCATTCGACCATATGGATTTCTTGGGCAATAGCCTGGCAGAAATTGCGGGCGAAAAAGCGGCTATCATGCGGCCTGGCGTGCCTTGTATTATTGCGCCGCAATTGCCAGAGGCGATGGCAGTTTTCAAAGCACATGCTGCAAAAATTGGTGCGCCACTATATTTCACCGATCACGCTGTTCTCCCCTGCCCACCAGCTTTAAATGGTGAGCATCAGTTGATTAATGCCAAGGTTGCATTAACGGCGATTGATCTGCTGCCTTCTTCCTCTTCACTGGATGAAGGTGAATGGGTGATCAAAGAAGAACACATCATCGCCGGGTTAAAAAATGTAACCTGGCCAGCACGTCTGCAAAAACTAACCGTGCATGGAAAAGAAGTGTGGCTCGATGGCGGGCATAATGAAGATGCAGGGAAAATATTGGCGCAATGGGCGAAAACTCATGCGCCGATTACGTTAATTTGCGGCATGTTGCAGAAAAAAGAATTGGCGGCATTTTTGACACCGCTCAAACCTTATGTCTCGCAATTGATTGCTGTGCCGATTCCCGAAACGCCCGATACGTTTCAACCGGAAGCAATTGTGGCGATAGCTGAGACTCTCGGTATGAGGGCAAGTGCGGCATCTACGGTTGCCCAAGCACTTTCGCAGATTCAAACAGGTAACATATTGATTGCTGGCTCGCTTTACCTTGCTGGCTCGGTGCTTGCAGAAGCCGTTTAAGCAAGCTATGTGTTGTAACGATGGAACAACGCACCGGATATAACCGCCGCATTACGGAAATCTTATTACGCTATTGGCTAGAGCTGCGTGATCAACGCGATATGCCGCAGGAAAAAGACATTAATCCCACCTCATTACCCGATGTGTGGGATAGCTGTTTTCTCGTGCAAATGACCAATCTTTCGGCCTATGGCGGCTATCGCTACACCTATATGGGCAAAGAATTATTAGGTGCATTCGGCGAAGATGTTTCACGTGGCGATGCGGAAATGTTGGTGTCGCTACCTAGCATGCGAGTCACCTCAAAATTTGATCAAGCTGTAGGCTTACGCAAACCCTTGATCGATGAAGGCGAGTTCTTAAACGCCAGCAAAATCTCCATCAAATATCGCCAAATTTTGTTACCAATAGCCGACAATAAAAACCCAAAAGAGCTAGCCTACCTCTTCGGCGGCATGCGTTGGAAGGGTTTTTAACTCCCTGCCGTCATTTCGACCACTTGGGAGAAATCTGTGGACGTGCGCTTCAGATTTCTCACTAACGTTCGAAATGACGGTTATTTATTCCGTATATCAACACTCAGCTGGTGAGCCGTAAGCCCTTCTTCCTGAGATAACCGCGAAGCAGAGGGTGCAATCGCCGCATAGGATTTTGCGCTGCACTGAATTAAGCTTGTACGCTTCAAGAAATCATAAACCGATAGCCCGCTCGAAAACCGTGCAGTGCCGGAGGTTGGCAATACATGGCTTGGGCCGGCGATGTAATCGCCGATGGCTTCAGGCGTGTAATTACCGATGAAGAGTGCGCCGGCATTGGTGATTTTCTTCGCCAACGCTTCCGGATTTTTGGTCATCAGCTCCAAATGTTCTGGCGCAATCGCATTAGCTACTTCCGCCGCCTCATCCAAATCCTTCGCCAGAATAATCAGCCCATTATTCTTCCATGACACTTCCGCAATTTTTTTGCGTGAGAGTGTTTTTAGGGTTTTGCTGACTTCAGCCATTACCGCATCAGCCAGCTTTTGCGATGGCGTCACCAATATCGCCCGTGCATTTTCATCATGCTCGGCCTGGCTCAATAAATCCGCCGCAATCCAAGCTGGATTCGCGCTATCATCCGCAATCACCAAAATTTCTGAAGGCCCGGCGATCATATCAATGCCGACAATCCCAAACACTTGGCGTTTTGCTTCGGCTACAAATGCATTCCCTGGCCCGACAATTTTATCGACCTTACGAATAGTTTTCGTGCCATACGCCAATGCGCCGACTGCCTGTGCGCCACCAATCGCATAAATTTCTTTCACACCTGCAATCTTCGCCGCCGCAAGCACTGCTGGGTTAATCTCGCCGCCTGGGGTAGGCACCACCATCGCGAGCTCCTTCACACCCGCTACAACAGCCGGAATAGCGTTCATCAGTACGCTAGAAGGATAAGCCGCCTTGCCACCAGGCACATATAAGCCCACACGCTCAATCGGTGTCCACTTCCAACCCAGTTTCGTTCCGGTTTTATCGGTATAGAGATGGTCTTTAGGCAATTGCTGTTCGTGATAAGCACGAATGCGTTCGGCGGAAAGTTCTAGCGCCTTCACGACATCCGCGGGGCATTTAGGGTTTGCCTTGAGTACAAAATCGATTGGCTTTTTGAAGGAGGTTTTGTCCCACTTATTGCTATAGCCAATAACCGCCGTATCGCCTTTTGTTTTTACATCTTTCAGAATACCGCTAACGGCGGATTGCAATGAATCCGAACGCTCTTCTTCATAATGCAAAAGCGTATGCAGCTGCGTTTTGAAGTTCTTGCTGCTGGTCTTGAGGAGTTTAGCCATTCACCGCATCCTCAAACTTCTGGATCCATTGTTTGATTTCGGTGCTACGGGTTTTGAAGGCGGTGCGGTTTACGATTAATTTCGACGAAACCTGCGCAATAACTTCACTCTCTACCAGCCCATTTTCTTTGAGCGTTTTGCCACTGCTCACCAAATCGACAATAATCTCGGAAAGCCCCAATTTCGGTGCAAGTTCCATTGCACCATTGAGCTTAATGCACTCAGCTTGAATGCCCTTATCGCTGAAATATTGCTTCGTAATCGTTGGATATTTTGTCGCCACGCGAATGTGGCTAGCGTTTAGCTTCACTTTCTTTTTCGCTTCCGTCGCAACCGAAATGCGGCACTTGCCGATGCCCAAATCGAGCGGGGCATAGACATTCGGCGAATCCATTTCCATCATCACATCGCTGCCAGCAATGCCGAGCTGTGCGGCGTTGAAGGCGACGAATGTCACCACATCAAAGCTGCGCACGCGAATGACGGATACGTCTTTGTGGTTGGTTTCGAACAACAGGGCACGCGAGTTTTCGTCGTAAAAACTGGCATCCAGTTTCAGTTTCATCCGGTCAAAAACAGGAAGTAGTTCTTCTAAAATGCGCCCTTTAGGGACGGCGATGGTAAGCTTCATAAAAAAAGGGCTCCAAAATGGAGCCCTTTTCTAACCGTTATGGCGGGTTAATTCAACTTTGTCGTAGGGAAACCCTTTTCTTTCCAT
>CAIJLX010000045.1 GCA_903821695.1 uncultured Alphaproteobacteria bacterium
CGAAGACGCATTGAAAATATGTTCCAGAAAATCAAGGAAAATAGACGGCTTGCACTGAGGGTCGACAAACTCGATTCCACTTTCATGGCATTCCTTGCCCTTGCCTTTATCAAACTTGAGGTTTGTTAACAGTGCCTAATAGGCGAGTATAATGGATTATTGGTTAAAAAAAGGTTAAGCGGCCTTTTTCTTCTTTTTCGGTGCGTCTAGCAGGGTTTTTAGATACTCGCCCGTCACCGATTTTTTGTTGGCTGCGATTTGTTCTGGGGTGCCTTCGGCTACGATATAGCCGCCTTTGTCGCCGCCGCCGGGGCCGATATCGATGACCCAATCTGCGGTTTTAACTACATCCAAATTATGTTCGATGACGATCATGGAGTTGCCGGAATCGACTAGGCTATGCAGCACTTTGAGCAGTTTGTTTACGTCGTCGGAGTGCAAACCAGTGGTTGGCTCATCGAGGATGTAAAGTGTTCTGCCAGTCGAGCGTTTCGCAAGTTCCTTGGCGAGTTTGATGCGCTGTGCTTCGCCGCCTGAAAGTGTCGTGGCGGGTTGGCCGATTTTGATATAGCCGAGGCCGACTTCTTGCAACGCCACGAGTTTTTCATGGATCGAAGGCACTTTGTCGAAGAAGCTGGAGCCGACATCGACGGTCATTTGCAGAATCTCGGAAATGGATTTGTCTTTGTATTTAACTTCCAAGGTTTCGCGGTTATAGCGGGCGCCGTGGCAGACATCGCATTTCACATACACATCCGGCAGGAAGTGCATTTCGATTTTGATCACGCCATCACCTTCGCACGCCTCGCAGCGTCCGCCTTTGACGTTAAAGCTAAAGCGGCCTGGCTTGTAACCACGGGCTTTTGCTTCCGGCAATTGGCTGAACAAATCGCGGATCGGGTTGAATGCGCCGGTATAGGTCGCTGGATTAGAGCGTGGCGTTCTACCGATTGGCGATTGATCGATTTCGATGACTTTATCGATATATTCGAGGCCGGTGATTTTCGTGTGCGGCCCAGGAATTTCTTTGCCGCCATTGAAGTGCTTGTTCACGGCTTTGTAGAGCGTGTGGATGATTAAGCTCGATTTACCGCCGCCGGATACTCCGGTGATGCAGGTAAATGTTTTGAGCGGAATCGACACCGTTACATCGCGTAAGTTATTCGCTTTCGCACCATGCACTGTGAGCGCACGCACTTTTTCACCCGTACGGCGTTTGGCGGGAATCGGAATGGCTTTCGTGCCGTTCAAATATTGCGCCGTGATGCTGTCTTTTGATTTGAGAACATCTTTCGGTTTGCCAGCTGCGATGATTTTGCCGCCAGCTTCACCAGCACCTAAGCCCATATCGACCAGATAATCCGATTCGCGCATGGTTTCTTCATCATGTTCTACGACGATCACAGTGTTACCTAAATCGCGCAATGCTTTGAGTGTTTTGAGCAGACGTGTGTTATCGCATTGGTGCAAGCCGATCGATGGCTCATCCAATACATATAATACGCCCGTCAAGCCGCTACCGATTTGCGAGGCGAGGCGGATACGTTGTGATTCACCGCCGGAAAGTGTGCCTGATTCGCGGTCGAGTGTTAAATAATCCAAGCCAACGTTGTTCAAGAAGCTGATGCGTCGTTTAATTTCGAGGATCACACGCTCAGCGATTTTATTTTGCTGGTTGGTCAATTTTTTCGGCAGTTCTTCAAACCATTTGTGCGACTCTTCGATGGTTTTCGCGCAGACTTCGCCGATATGTAAGCCACCGATTTTCACGCATAATGCTTCCGGCCGCAGACGATATCCGCTGCACGCTTCGCAATCCGAATTATTCATGTATTTCGCGAATTCCTCGCGCACCCAATCGCTCTCGCTTTCTTTATAGCGACGCTCCATATTGGTGATGACGCCCTCGAACGGTTTGTTGGAGGTAAAGGTGCGATACCCATCTTCATAACGCATCGCAATTGTTTCTTCGCCCGAACCAAACAGAATGATTTTACGCACTTTTTCCGACAGCTCACGCCACGGAGTCGTGAGCGCGAATTTATAATGCGCCGAAAGACCATCCAATGTTTGTGTGTAATATTTGCTTTGCGAACCAGACCATGGCGAAATCGCGCCCTGTGCGAGCGATTTTTCAGGGTGCGGGATCACCAATTCCGGATCAAATCGCAGTTCCGTTCCAAGCCCATCACATTTTTGGCAAGCGCCGAACGGGCTGTTAAACGAGAACAACCGTGGCTCTAATTCCTCAATCTGGAACCCCGAAACCGGGCATGCAAATTTAGAAGAGAAGATCAGCGGTTTATTGGCTTTATCATCGATTTTATCGACATAGAGTAACCCATTGCTCAGCTTCAACGCCGTCTCGATGCTATCAGCCAAGCGAGTTTTAATGTCATCACCCACCACGAGGCGATCCACTACCACTTCAATATCGTGCTTTTTGTTTTTATCGAAGGCCGGAACTTCATCCATCTCATGCACTTCACCATCCAGGCGAATGCGGGTGTAGCCCTGTTTTTTTAGGTCGAGCAGTTCTTTTTTATGCTCGCCCTTTGCCCCACGCACAATCGGCGCTAGCAGCAAAATTTTGGTGCCTGCTTTGAGTTCGAGAATCTTATCCACCATCTGGCTCACCGTCTGGCTTTCAATCGGAAGCCCCGTCGCCGGCGAATAAGGTACCCCTACGCGCGCATAGAAAATCCGCAGATAATCATAAATTTCGGTAACGGTAGAAACCGTCGAACGTGGATTGCGGCTAGTCGTTTTTTGATCAATTGCGATCGCTGGCGAAAGCCCAGTAATCTCATCCACATCCGGCTTATTCTGCATTTCCAAGAACTGCCGAGCATAAGCCGAAAGCGACTCCACATAACGGCGCTGCCCCTCTGCATAAATCGTATCAAACGCGAGGCTCGATTTGCCGGAGCCAGAAAGGCCGGTAATTACAATCAGCTCGTTTCGGGGTAAATCGACGCTAACATTCTTCAGGTTATGCTCACGTGCGCCACGTACTCTTATGAAATCTTCCATGTCTCTCAATCGCTTGTCATAAAATTGTAACAAAAAGGGGGGTGTTTTCCCCCTTAGGGATCGAGTACTATATAGGGATTAAGCCAATTGTAAACAAGGGAGGGCGTTATGCCAGATGAGTTATTAACGGAAAATGTATGGGCGATGGTAGAGAATCTGCTTGAGCAGGGAAAATTTGCTGCAGCAGCGACGCTAGTTGCGAAGTGGCTCATGGCTTCCAGCTGTAAGGGTGATGAACATGGCAGTAGTAAGTCACCAGAAGACCTAATTGAAGAGACTATAGAAAAAATGCTGAAGCAGAAAAAAATAACGCCTGAGGGCGCCAATGAACTTCGTGAGGCGATGAATGGTGAGTTTTCATTCGCGGAAACGGTGCGATTTTTGACAAAGGTAGGTATCGAAATTCCAAAAGGTGCATTGCAAGATTTTTTCGAGCCTGAAGTGCCGCTTTATTTGCGCAATGATAAAAACAATTCATTTGAGCCGGCAGAAAAACGAGTGCCCGCATTATTTGCAATTATCGATCAAGGGTTACAGGAAGTGGCTGCTGGGCGCATGACCGGAGAACAACTCAATGATTATGTGATAAAAATCATCCGCAATCTTGAGCGTATGGAAGAACTATTGCCAGAGGGCAAAAAAGTAGAGCGCGATTTTATCAATGACACGGTCGAAAAAGACGGCAAACAGATAAGCGTGCTCGATTTATTGCAAATGCGCCGCGAAGAACTGCTGGACAAGAACGATGAGCAGGCTGCATCAAAAGTTAAAGCACTTGAATTATTGGAAGATGAGTTACGCAGACGCGGAGCTCGTGGTTACAATCCTACTCCGGCTGAAGAAGAAGCAAAAAACCCAAAAGCAGCCCTACTAGAGAAATTCGGACCAAAATCTCTTGATGGGTTAAAGGGAGTAAATCAAGGTAGAGGTGGTGCTAGGCACCGTTAACAAACCTCAAGTTTGATAAAGGCAAGGGCAAGGAATGCCATGAAAGTGGAATCGAGTTTGTCGACCCTCAGTGCAAGCCGTCTATTTTCCTTGATTTTCTGGAACATATTTTCA
>CAIJLX010000046.1 GCA_903821695.1 uncultured Alphaproteobacteria bacterium
TCACCGCCTCAATAATCGGACGAATTTCAAGATCGAAAACCTCGCGAGACACAGGATATAAGCGCTTGTTCATGGCAAAAATCTCCCTTTCGCCATAACCTATATCATAAAAATACAGGTTTGTTAACAGTGCCTATTACAGATGAATTGGACAAATCGGACTTATGTGTAGGTAAGCATTATCGAAGGAAGCCCGGTGAATATTCGATAGGCATTGCCTCTAATACTCACTCGCCAACATGATGGTGAGAACGCGGGTGGTGATCTTCGGGTCGGCTGGGTTTTCGGAACCATAACGAAGGGTGTTGTCGTAATAGTCGATTTTCCAGAAGAAATCCTGACCACCGACAACCACCTTTCCGAAGTCATGCTCACCGTATGGGTCGTTATCTTGCACAAAGTTGTCATATAGCTGCACAGATCTGAACAATTCGATGCGCGTTAATTCGGAAAGTGCGCTCACTTCGTCCGTTACCAAAACCTGCCCGCCCCAAAAAGTTTGGCGGAATCTGTCGTTTAAGGCGGCGATGGTGGCGGCGTTTGTGTCGTGTTCTTGCATATAATTGCCTCGATATATCAGCTGGTTAAAGGCTATGCTCTAGCATGCTGGTGACTACGAGCAATATCTGAGGCGACTCATTTTGAAGATGCGGCGGGCTTCCGGGTCCTTCCCGGCGCGACTCTATACGGGGACGCTAGGCCCGCCATTTCGCTAGATTCAGCGACCTGAATTGCATTTCGTTTCGTTTTTTAACAGGAGGAAAAAGCCATGAAAGTGGAGTTGATGAGTATTGAAAAGCTGGTGCCATACGCCCGCAACCCAAGGATAGGCGAATAGCCAAGATCAACGATTCCTAATGCAAGGAACGGTTTTACCTGTTTAAGATCACCCTGTGTTACTGCCGCATAAAAATCCTTATTCAGCTGATCAGCGAATTTTTTGAGAGCGGCTGATTCCATATCCTTTGCAGTTAATGGATCACCAGCTTTTGCAAGCAACGCAGAAACATCGGCCAACTTGCCATTACGATGGGCAATCTCTATAAAAGTTGAGCCATCCGTGCCTGTTTTAAGCAAATCTTTTTTGGTCAAAGAGTCGCCAGAAGTTTCAAGCGTAGCGACAAGCCACCAAAGAACTCGGCCAATTGTTCTGACATTTGCAGAATTTTTTTAGCATTCCTGATATTCAGCAATTCTTCTTCTGGAATGAGGGCTTTTTCATTGTCTGTTAGTGCGTGGCGCACTCGCGTCAAGTTGCCTTTTTCATCATATTCGGGATACTCACCCTTACGATATTCGGTCAGAATTTTAGTGAACAACTCAGGATTTTTATCAAATTGTTCCTGCGCGGAATAATAAATTTGTGCCAACGGAACGCCGGTAAGTGCTTGTGCAATACGATCTGCAAAGTCTTGCAACGATGGGTCGGGAACTGTTTTTACGTCAAGCTCGATACCGAAACGCGACATCAATGCGGCATCAAGGGAATTACGCCTTGTTTTTGCAGTGTCTTGGTTAGAAGTGAAATTTACGCGGTAAGTGGGTGGCAAACTATTCCGGTAAAACGTGAAAGAACGGTTTTGCCCGCCGGTGACTTCCAGCTTGTCCACTTTTGAGTCAGAAAGCATAGCAAAGAATTCAGTAAGTTTGGTTTCAGTGCCTTCTTCCGCTAGGTTGAATTCATCGAGCAATATCGGTCGCCCATAATCAGGAGAATTGGGGTCAGCGGCACGGATAGCTATGCCGTCGCGCGTGGTAATGCCAATGCTACCCAAATCACTGGTAACAGCGATTCCTTCTGCTTTGCATACCTGTTTTAGAGTTTCGCGTAATGACTGCGCTTCAAACTCTTGTTCCTGTACGTTCCTCCCTTTAACTTTGATTCCATTCCAATCGATATTAACCACGGTGTGAGTACCGCGCTTTTCCTCGCTGTACGCATCACCTAGCGCATGCTTCAAAATCTCAAGACTGCGCTGATTTAGCCCATTCTTTGAATTTATATTTCCTTGGCGGATTTTTGCATCTAGCGCGGCCTTCTCTTTGTTTGCCGAACTGGTATCGAATACAGTCTCACAAAATGCTGTTCCCAAGTCCACGCCACGGCAGTGCAAATATAATGCACCTTTAGGATGCGATAGTTTACCGAGGGTTTTAATCATGAAACTTTTACCGATGGATGGTGCACCTTCATATCCTGATAAATAACTATGGTTTGTCCAGTTTACGCGAGTGGGGTCACGCTCCACCAATTCATCACGAAGATATGGCAACATGCTGCGCGTTGGTAGCAAGTGCATAAGCTGAGTATATGCCCTATCTTGAACGGTGATTCGATCACTATCGCTCACAATTTTGGAAGAACCGCTACGACTCTGATCTTCATGTGACGTATGAAAAATGATTTTTTGCGCCTCTGATGCGAGGGCGCTCATCATGCCTTTGTCATTAATCATAGGAAGCGGCGAGGCACTAGCACCTATCGCAACTCTCTTAAGACTATCAAAATTCTGTGACATTGTGCCTCCTAATTAAAATCTTCCATTAACTTTTTTGAATTCTTTTTGCTTCTCAGCGATAGTCACCGCATCTGCATGCTTTGTGGCAACAAGGCGCTGATTCAACAAGTCCATTAATCCTTCTTGGATACCGCTTACGCTTCTTAAAGATTTGCAGCCGATTTGATTGCGGCTGACGTTTTCATTATTTCTTTTTGCTACGTCTTTAATATCCGGGTGACCGCCGTTTCCATTCGGAATAAGGACAAAATCTAGCGTTAGATGTGGGCATGTTTCGGATATTGCTTTTACCGCTTCCATAGATTTTTCCTCATCGGTAAAAAATCCATCGGAAACCACAAAAACGTGAGTTTTCCCCTCATACGCATTTTGATCTTTCTTTTCGGTAGAAAGAGCCAATGTCTTTTTAAGTGCAGGCGCGAGGTAATCACGATCACCGCCTTGCCCTCTGCGAACCCTCTCAATTGCTTTTCCTATTTCAACAGAGCTATCACCGGGCTTGGCAACCTGCATAGGAACTCTATCGCCCAGCATCATGATATGAAGATTAATCCCAGCATTTTTTGCCGCTTCGTATAGGATGCACCCACACTTAATTGCTGCTTCAATAGGTTCACCCTGCATACTTCCAGAACCATCAATCAAGATTGCCACCTCAATCGGCGCTGGCACTTTTTTATCCGGCACGTCTATTTTGAAATGCTTAAAATCTGACGTTGATATATTTTGCCCGGTGTGAATTTTCGTCATTCGATTACGGAATGAATCCGCAGAAAATCTTTGGGGATTACCGTCCTGTGGTAATAGGCTGCGCTCCCTAGATTGTTGCGGTATGGTAATAGTCTGCCGCTGTTTAATCTTTTCAAAAGTAGCAGTAAGACTACGAATAATGTTTTTATGCGGAGCAATCATCTTTAGATATTCATCATAATCGCCTTCACGTTTTGGCGGCTCAGGTGTTTTATCCGAAAAAGTCATGCCATAACTTCTGCCGCCGCCACCTGTCAGCGGATCATCTAGCTCAGCCAATTTCTCGTTTTCAGTTCTTTTTCCTGATTGCTCATTATCATTTTGCCTGTCAGGGGATGATTCAAAAATTACACCCTTTGCTTCGGCTGGTGTTTCAGCGGGCAGTGGCACTTCATCCACTTCGCCTATGCCTTCAACGATGGCTTTTCCTTTGCCCGGTTTATTAGTGGGTTTGCCACCTTTCCCTTGGCCTTCTTCGTTGCCATCCTGTTGCTGATCTCCCTTATCATCTCCACCTTGTCCGGATTCCTTGCCTTCATCACCTTTGCCTTTGGGTTTTTCTTTACCTTTTCCCTTGCCATCTTGATCTTTTTTACCTTCTTCGCCTTGGCCGTCCGCGTCTTTTCCGTCTTGCTCTCCAGAACTTTTATCGTCATTGCCGGAATCTTTGCCGCCTTTATCTTTTTTCCCATCCTTGTTTTTACCCGGCTTAGATTCCTTGCCTTTTTTACCTTCGGAACCTTCTTCTTTACCTGAGTCATCACCCTCTGATTTTCCTTGGTCTTGCTCGGATTTATCACCGCCTTGACCTTTCTGTCCTTCCTGACCTTCGCCGGATTGATTCTTATCTTTTTGTTCCTGAAGTTTTTGCTCCATATTCTGTTCAGCTTGCTTCTGAATTTGGGGCAATAAGTGAGCTGCAAAACGATCAAATATTTCCTCAATTACCGCAGCGAGTTGCCGTGAACAATCCAACGTCATCTGTTTGTACGCTTCCGCGCCTTGTTGCACCCGAACGCTTGGCTTGGGCTGTAAATCCTCTAATTTTTTGCAAAGAGCGGTAAGCTCTGAAAACGCTGCCTTACCCGTTATTTTTGACTTTCCCCCGCCAGCTGCTTTGGCTTCAATCCAATCGGGATTAATGCCTATTGAGCGCCAACCTGATTCGTTATTTGGGAAGAGTTCGTTGTTGGCAAAAAATGCGTAACGAATTGCGCTTTTCAAATTTTTCAGCTGCGCTTGGGCATCTGGCTTGTCAGGAAACTTGATCGGCTCTTTTTTATGGTTGGTGTATGTTTCCCCGATTTCTGTAATCGCATGTTCCGCACGATTCAGATATTCATCTAGTGGGTCGCGGTGGAGTGTTGTGCGATTAACGGTAAAGCGATTTGCGTAATTATTTTCTGCTTCATCAAAAATCATGAAGCGGGCATTCCATTCAGCACTTAATTTTGCAAGCTCTAGGTGCTTGTCTTTGGAGCGGTTCTTGCCTTGTTCAATGCCTTCCATCTTTTTGCGTATCGTCTGCATTTTAGGCGAAAATTCAACAGTGCCAAGGCCGTGAGCCACCTCGTGCATGCTGATAGCGCGGGCATTCTCTAGGCCGCATATCAACGCCCAAGGCAAATCGAGATTAATGCGCGGGGGTTTCGCGGCGTTACCTTCTTCGCCGGGTGAAAAATAGAAGGCGATATCGGGATATCCTCTTTGCGGTGCGCCCCAACTTGGTTGCACGGACTCATTTCTGAGGCTGTTGGCAATTTCAAATTTTACTGCCTGCAATTCATCGGCAACGGTGTCAGTTTTTACGAGTGCCTTCCATAAATTGCGATCAGATATATTTGCTATTCTGTTAAGTGGCTTCCATCTCATGAGTGTGGAGTTATCACTCGATGCGATAGCAAGCGCCGCACCCCACATTAATTGTAATTCTGGTGTGCTTAGATCGGGGTCGGAAGGCATGTTGCCAGTTTGAAGTGATTCCTTGGCCTTTTTAGTTTCGGCTGCAAAATTGCTACTCTGTCGCGATCTTGGCTTTCAACTAGCGTTTCAATTTTTGGAGCAATTTGATTAAACGCAGCTAAATCTAATTTCTTGTGGAGGAATTGAGCCGCAACATCCCTTCGCAACACCTCAATCGGCTGTGCGGTAATGCTCTCTAATGACTTGTTGCTCGCTGTAACCATGCCCCGCCGTAAAGTAAAAATCGCAATGTGCTTGTTCTATACTGAACATGCTTTTCACATCTAACACCCTGCGAAATATAAAATTCTCCAGCTTAGACAATACCATAGTTTTATTACAATTTCGTTACGAAAACGCATTATTTCGTTAATTTTATTAACTTTCTGTGTTTCTTTTGTTTTCAATAACATAAAAGACAAGCGATAAGCAAAACTGAGGCTTTTAGGGTTTAAGCTCTTTCTGCATTTTTTTGTCATCGGGAGTCATTAAAGAATCTCCCGGTATTCACCTGCCAATCCATACTTCCGGCTTTTCTTTGCCGGGTCAGCGATTGCGAGGAAGCCGCCATCCACCCATGCGGTAAGCAGATTGCGGGCGGCGCGTTGAGATATTCCAAAGAGGGCTTCGATATCGCGGCTGGTGATAGTGTTACTGTCGCGGAATAATTCAAGGGCTTTGCGCTGGCGCGGGTCAAGGCGGCGAAGCGCGGGAGAGCGATCTTGCGCCCCGCTGCCGGCAGCTTCTTGTGCGCGACGTTTGACGCTTTCAAAACTATCGGCCATCCCTTCGCAGAAATACTCCACCCATTTTGTGATATCCGATTTTGCGCGGCCTTCGTAATAATTGTGCGATGGCCCGATGGTAAGGGCTTCGTAATATGCGCCGAGATTGCGGGCGTAGTATTCTTCCAGCGAGTATAAACCTTTCAGATCATATCCGCCCAGATGCAAAATGAGCGTGGTGAGAAGTCGTGCCGTGCGCCCGTTGCCATCGTAATACGGGTGGATGGTGGCGAATTCATAATGCGCGATACCGGCGCGGATGGGGCATGGTAATTCCTTGCGCTCAGTGGCGGCAACCCATGCCACCATTTCCTTCATCAGCTTTGCCACGTCCTTAGCCTCTGGCGGCATATAAACGATGCCACGGCTGCGACTATCACGGATGACGTTCTGCCCATCGCGGTAAGGCGTGGGTTTTATCTTTTTGCGTCCTTCAGCCATCACCAGCGCATGCAGCGTTTGGATATGCGTTTCCGTCACGGCACTTTGCGAAGCGGTTAGCTGTTCCAGTTTTTCCAATGCAGCATAATAGCCCAACACTTCCTTTTCATCGCGCTCACGGCCCGGAAAATGCTGCTTATCTTCGATCACCTTTGACACCTGTTCCTGTGTCAGCCGGTTGCCTTCAATCATCGTGGAATAATGCGTGGAAAAGAGCCGCGCCGTTTCGCGCAGCGTTGCCAAAACGGAAGGCGTGATCGGTAAATCCTGCACCGCTTGTTTTGCCGCCTCGATACGCATCAGGCAGCTGGCAATCTTCGGGGTGATGGTGAATTTGGGCGTAAATGGCATGTTATCGGCAGTTTATTGGCGGTTGGTAATGCCGTTATTATGCCGTTAAACTTCCGATAAAACAAGGAGGATTTTTCGCATGCCGCCCTAAAAATGAAAGCCTAGCGTTTCGCAAGAAACTTTCGCCTCCAGTACCTTGCGGTGGAAAGGCGAATAAAAAAAGTGTCACTATCCCAAGTCAAAGGCAACATCATTGGCAAGCGAGTCAAAGAAGCACGGCAGAAGCTTGGGATATCTAAAGTGGAGTTCGCGGCGACGCTTTGCGTTGATCATAGTATCAACCTTGAGCGTGTGCAAATCTCCACTATTGAGCGGGGCATTCGTTCGGTAAAAGACAAAGAACTGGATGCCATCGCACGAGTTTTAGAAGTTACACCGAACTGGCTGATGGGGTGGTAGCAATGATGTGATTTTGCAGAATTCGTGCGCCTTATGCTTCAACTTGGGCGCGTATTGACGTTGGATTTTATTCTTTAAGGTTGTAAAAAACAAGAGGGAATCTATAAATAATGAAACGGAAAAAGCATGGTAATCGAATGAGTTAAACATAAATCAAGGAGGTGCATATGCCATTGCCTGAGAAAACCTATGATCGGCTGAAAAGTTTATATGAACGCTGGGGCCTATCGCAAGAAGATATGTATTACGCCATTGAAAATGGCTGGTTGCGCGTAAGCGTATGGATGCCGCATCGCTACATGGAGCGCGGCGTTATGAAAAACAAACAATTCATTTACGTTGAGTGCGAGCATAAAGAAGGCTTCATCGGGTTGCGCCCGGAAGACTTCCACCGCATCAGCAGCACCGGCACTGCCGAACTGCGTATTTTCCGCTCGGTGAGGCAGGAAGAACATATTTTACGGATAGCATACGAACCGCCGCAACCACCGATCACGGTACACATCAATGATTTGGTGGTGTTGCGCCAACATCAGCTTGCATTTGAGAGGGATTATCAAATGGCAGCTTCCGAAGTTGTTTCCCAACCACAGGAAAAAATCGAGCAGCAGGAATTTTCAGTGTCGGCGGATTACCATCACCTGACGCTGAACGGCGAAGAATATCACTTGGGTGATGTGCAGGCCAATATCGTGCATCAGCTTCATGACGCATATCTCAGCAGCAATCAGTGGGTGCATAGTAAAATCTTGCTGCGTAGCGCACGGTCAAATGCAGGGCGATTGCGCGATGTATTTAAGACCAAACGCGGGTGGAACAAAATAATCGCTTCCAACGGACGCGGATATTACCGGTTGAATCTCGAAGAATCAGCGCCGGATAAAAAGAAAACCGCTGGCGTAAGCTCGATTGTAGCAAGCGCGTTGTTCTATCTGCAGGATGCACTTGATCTGCTTCCTGACTGTTTGCCGATGCTTTGTTCGGCATAATTTGTTCCCAGTGGTTTTTTAGTTATTTCAGTGGCATGGGGGAAAGTATCCCCCACCCATCCCCCCTTCATCCCCACCCTAGGTACCACTTCATCCCCCACCAAGGTTGTAGACAGGGGTTTTTTGCCTGAATTTTCCAATTTTGGGGCAGTTTCCATCCCCCTTTCATCCCCCAGCCATCCCCCTTTCATCCCCCAGCAAGGTACCACTTCCGCCCCACCCAAGGTCCACGCCATCCCCCCCTGTCATCTGCAAGCCTTGCGTTCGAACAGTTTGAACAAACGAACCGTTCTAACCCACGGAGGCTTACATGAATGACAACCCAAGACCCATTTCGACCTTTGACGAAATTTGTCGCCTGACCATCGAAACCATGCACCGCATGGACATGGACACGTTGCTACGACTGAGGAAGCAAGCGACGCGAGAACTTGACCGCGCCAAGCTCACCAAAAACTGCATCGATACCGCGCTTGCCTTGAAGCAGGAGGAGCAGGAGCGCGAGGTAGCGCAAGAGGATGCAAACCAACCAAGTCTACTCGATTAAGGGGGCGTTATGAAAAAAGAGAAAAATGAGGTTTTCAGCCGATACACCCTGATCGAATCACTGAGCAAAACGCGGCACGAAATGATGAAGCTGCGAATTTGGGAGCTTAACAAGCTCATTGGTGAGGCCAAACATCTCGAGTTTACCTTCGGTATCGCCGCAGCGCTCATGCAAAGCCTGATCGAAGAAAAGCGCAGCCGAAAGGCTGGCGAGGTATCGCTCAAAATTCCCCAAGGCTGAATATCATGGACTGGTACAGGGCTTATCACGGTATGCCGCAAAACACCACATTGAGGGTCGTCGCGCATCGCACCAAACTACCGATGGCCAGCGTGCTGTCGGTGTGGGTGTGCTTGCTCGACATGGCATCGCAAAATAATCCGCGTGGCAGCGTGGTGATCGATGCCGAGCAGATTGCGGTGCTGCAAAATCTTGAAACCGAAGACGTGGTGAAGATCATCAAGGGCTTTTACGAGAAGAATTTACTCAGCCCTGAAAACCGGCTCACCAACTGGGATACGCGCCAGTACAAATCGCCCACCGAGCGCTCCCAAAAATCACGTTCCAAGACGCAACGCGATGCAACGCCACGCAACGCGGCGCAACGTGATGCAACGCCGGGGAACGCCGCGCAACGCGAGGAAACGAAAAAAGAGACAGATACAGAGTACAGAGAACAGATAGCAGATACAGAGGACAGAAATGCAGATTCTAGAGTGGATGCAGAGGCAGAAAAAAAACAGAAAACAAAATCAGATAAAAGACTTAAGACACACACAGAAAAGAGAGAGCGCGAGAGAGAAAAACACAAGAACGGTGGACAAGCCACCGTGCAGAATCAGAGCGAGAGCCAGAAGCAGACGCAGCAGAGCCAGACGCCAGACGCCACCTTCCAGCAGTTGCTCGATATCTGGAATGAAGAAGTGCAGAGTAAGCTCACCATAGGGCAGAAGGCCATACTGACAGAGCAAAGAAAAGTTTTGCTTGGCAAAAGATGGGCAGAGGACTTCCACGAAGATATCAGAGCATGGCGCTATTACTGCGAAATCATCGGCTCTAGCCAGTTTTGCCTTGGCAAGCGAGAAGGCAAAGAGGGCAAGGCATGGACGATTGATTTAAGCTGGGCGATTGCATCCAGCGATAACGTGGCTCGCATCATGGAGGGCGGGTTTTCAGGCGGCAATCATCCACGCAAGCCGCCCGCATGCAACGTGCCTGAGTTGCAGCTGGCATGGGATACGGTGCTTGAAGCCTTCCAGCAAAAACACAGCAAGGCCACCTGCCGCAGCTGGCTTTCCGGTGTGATCGTGATTCGTATGCAATGGATTTGTGACGGGCGCGTGGTCACGATTCTTTGCGCCAATAAATTCACGCTCGAATGGATTACCCAGCACTATCTGGCCGATATCAGCCATTGGTTTATCGCGGCCACCAAAAACGATGCGCGGGTTGCCCGCGTGGAACTTGTGACGGAGGGCTGACCCATGAAAGAATTGACAATATCAGAGGTTAAGCAACGATTCGAAGAGGCTGTGCGTACCTTGCGCCGTCTTCCGCCGGTTCGGAAAAACGGGTATTTCAACACTTGGCCCGCGATTGTTTACACCACCGCAGAAGTGCTGCAGATGGAAACGCAGCCTTTGCGCTTGGGCCCACCACCAGCCGATGCAATCAGCCGCATGGAAGAAACTATCGACTGGATTTTCCTGCTCGATACTGAGGAAGAACGCCGCATTATCTGGTTGCGTGCCGCTCGCGTGCCGTGGCGTCCGATATGCTATGAGCTGGGATGCAAACGCACCACCGCGTATCAGAAGCACAAGATGGCTCTTTGCAAAGTCGTTAGTCGCCTCACCACCCAGCGAAACGGGGGGCGAAATGGCTAAAAATAAATTTTCTGTACAAGTTGAACAAAAAATCCTATATTCCAAGGAACAATCGCGGAACGTGCGTAAAAATCGTTTCTTAGCGTTTCGTTTTTCTCCCCATTTGTTCAATTCTGACGCGCCAGCACATGCGGGTCGCGTCGTTGCGCGTGGGGGTGTGCGGTGATTACCGATCTCACACCATATCGCGAAGATCTTGAAGGGCTGGATTTATCCGATGCCCAGAAGCTCGATTTGGTGAACGCGCTGTGGACGATAGCGGAAAACATTTTCGATCATCATCTGGGGCTTAACCACCTCATTTTGAATACAAAGGAGGCGAATAACGACCTTGATTCAGTCGAGGCAAATGTTACTCTAAAGCATTATGAAACAATCGCTTAGAGTAGATTATATGCAGGAAGACACGATAGGTATTATCTACTGTCGTGTGAGTGACCCGAAACAAATAAAGGATGGTCACGGCCTTGAGTCACAGGAAACACGCTGCACCGAGTTTTTAGGATATCGCAAGGTTCCGGTGGCGCGGGTGTTCAAGGAAGAAGGCGTATCCGGTAGCCTGATTGATCGCCCCGCCATGCGGGAAATGTTGGCGTTTTTGCGGCAGCACAAGCGCAGCCATCCAAAAATACAAATCATCGTGGTGATCGATGACATCAGCCGGTTGGCTCGTGACCTGCGGGCGCATATCGATTTGCGCGTGGCTATTCAGGAGGCGGGCGGGATTTTGCAATCGCCATCCATTGAATTTGGGCAGGACTCGGATAGCCAACTGGTGGAAAACATGCTGGCCAGCGTGTCGCAGCACCATCGCCAGAAAAATGCCGAGCAGGTGAAAAACCGAATGCGCTCACGCATGCTGAACGGTTATTGGGTATTGTGCGCCCCTCGCGGTTACAAAGTTGAGAAGCGCGGCGCTCACGGTAAAATGCTAGTGCCGGATGAGCCGCTGGCCTCAATTATCAAAGAGGGGCTGGAAGGCTTCGCTTATGATCGCTTCGGCACGCCGGTTGAAGTGCAGCTATTCTTCGAGTCACAACCATGCTTCCCAAAAGACAAGCGTGGCAAGGTGCATTTGCAGCGGGTTTTGGATATCCTGAACCGCCAGCTTTATAGCGGATACTACGAATACCCGGAATGGGACGTGAAGCTGATGAAGGGCAAGCATGAGCCGATTATCAGCTTTGAAACTTTTAAGGCCATTCAGGATAAGCTGCGCGAACGTGCGAAAGTGCCAGCGCGAAAGGACATCAGCCTTGATTTTCCGCTGCGCGGTTTCATCCTCTGCGATGGCTGCGAAGCGCCGATGACATCATGCTGGGCGCATGGCCGCAGTGGGAAATATGCCTATTACCATTGCCGGACGCGAGGTTGCGAACAATACGGCAAGTCGGTGAAGAAAGAGCATTTGGAAGCTGAGTTTGAGCAGCTGCTTAAAGATATTGCGCCGAAGCCCCAGCTTATCAGCTGCATGCAAAAGATCATGGATGAGCTGCAGGATAAAAAGGCCGGGCAGTTTAAGGAATATCTGAGCGACCTTCAAACTCAAGTGACGCTCATTGATCGGAAGGTAGAGCAATTCTTAGACAGGATTGTGGCTGCCGATAGCCACACGTTAATGGCAAGCTATGAACGTCAGGTGAAGCAGATGGAAGAACAACGCATCATTATTCAGGACAAAATCAAAAAATGCGGGACTTTTGACAAGGGACTGGACGAATCAGTTAGAACCGCTTTTCAGTTTCTCGAAAATCCGCACAAATACTGGGCTTCGGCGGGGTTAGAAGGCAAAAGATTAGTGCTAAAAGCTACTTTTGCACGCCCATTGGGATATCACCGCCAAAGGGGATTTAGAACCGCCGCTCTGTCGCTCCCATTCTCGGTTTTAAGGGAGTTTTCAGATAGCGATTCCGAAGTGGTGCCCACGGCCGGACTTGAACCGGCACGGGATTACTCCCTGCAGATTTTAAGTCTGCTACGTCTACCATTCCGTCACGCGGGCATTTAGGCGCTTTTTGAAATAAGGAAAATTCCGGCTACAATCAAGCCAATTCCGGCTAGGCGTAGCAAAGTGACCTGTTCGGAGAGAAAAAAATAACTGATAAACATGACCATTATAAAGCCTAGAGCAGTGAAGGGATAGGCGTAACTTACCTCCACATTTTTAAGCACATACAGCCAAATAAGCATGGCGGTGACGTAAAGTGTCATTCCGGCCAAAATGAAGGGATTGAAGAACAGCCGGAGAAGGCTTTCGAGCGTGATGCTGTCGATCACAACCTTGCCCATGCCGAGTTTAAGCATGATTTGGGCCAGGGCGGAGCAGGCGATGCTCGAAATAATAATCAGGTTCATCATGTGCGTAATGTGGTTTCGTTTTGTTGGAACCATTCATAGGTTTGCTTAATGCCTTGCTCAAGCGGAGTTTTCGCCTGCCAGCCTAGTTTGCGCATTTTGTCGACATCTAGCAATTTACGCGGGGTGCCGTCGGGCTTTGTTGCATCGAAGGTGAGTGCGCCGTTAAAGCCGACCAGTGTGCCGATGAGGGTGGCTAGGTTTTTAATAGTGATGTCTTCGCCGGTGCCGATATTGACGATTTCAGGGCTATTATAATGCTGCATTAAGAATAGAAGCGCCTCAGCCAAATCATCAACGAATAAAAATTCACGACGTGGTGTGCCGCTACCCCAAATGGTTACTTCTTTCGCGCCGCTTTTTTTCGCTTCGTGGAATTTACGGAGTAGGGCAGGGAGCACGTGGCTGTTGGTCAAAGCGAAATTATCACCGATGCCGTAAAGATTGGTTGGCTGAGCGGTGATAAAGTTGCTGCCATATTGTTTCGCATAGGCCTGGCAGAGTTTAATGCCAGCGATTTTGGCGATGGCGTACCATTCGTTTGTGGGCTCTAATGCACCGGTGAGCAAGGCTTGTTCAGTGATGGGTTGTTCGGCGAATTTGGGGTAGATGCAGGAGGAGCCGAGAAATAAAAGTTTTTCCACTTTTTCAGTATGTGCGGCGTGGACGACATTTAATTCCATCGCGAGATTGTCGTAAATAAATTCTGCCGGATAACTGCTATTGGCGAGAATGCCACCTACTTTTGCGGCGGCAAGAAATACTAACTGTGGTTTGTGTTTGGCAAACCAGGCATTTACTGCCGCTTGGTTACGTAGATCTAATTCTTTGCTGGTGGCGGTGAGTAATGTTGCGCCGCTATTTTCTAGCGCACGGCAAATCCCAGAGCCGACCATGCCGCGATGACCGGCGATATAGATGCGTTTGCCGGTGAAAAAATTAGGCATGTTGTTTTTCTTTTTTGATCAATTCAAAATCTGCTGCGCACATTTCGGTGACGAGTGTTTTGAATGGCGTTGTATGTTTCCAGCCAAGTTTTTTATGGGCTTTGGAGGGGTCACCTAATAAATAATCTACTTCCGTGGGGCGGAAATAAGCGGAATCAATTTCGACCAATACTTTATTGGTTTTGCTGTCGATGCCTTGTTCTTCGATGCCTTTGCCTTTCCAGATAATTTTTTTGCCGAAATGGGCGAAGGAGAGTTCGACGAATTGGCGAACCGAATGTGCTTCACCAGTTGCGAGCACAAAATCTTCCGGTGTCTCTTGCTGCAAAATACGCCACATGCCCTCGACATAATCTTTTGCATGGCCCCAATCGCGTTTGGCATCGAGGTTACCTAGATAGAGTTTATCTTGTAGCCCCAGTTCCATTGCCGCCGCCGCACGGGTGATTTTTCGCGTAACAAAAGTTTCGCCACGGATTGGACTTTCGTGGTTAAAGAGAATGCCATTAGTCGCGAACATATTATAGGCTTCGCGGTAATTCACCGTAATCCAATAGGCATAGAGTTTCGCTGCGGCATAAGGGCTTCGCGGATAAAATGGCGTGGTTTCATTTTGTGGTGGTGGGGTTGCGCCATAGAGTTCTGAAGTTGAGGCTTGATAGAAACGCACACGTTTGGTCATGCCTAAAATGCGGATGGCTTCGAGCAAGCGCAGAGTGCCGATAGCATCGGAGTTTGCGGTATATTCCGGTGTTTCGAAGCTCACTTGTACATGGCTTTGGGCGGCGAGGTTGTAAATTTCGGTTGGTTGTACTTGTTGCACGATGCGGATTAAGTTGGTGGCGTCAGTCATGTCACCGTAATGCAAATAAAAATTTACTTTGTCTTCGTGCGGATCTTGGTAGAGGTGATCGATGCGGCCGGTGTTGAAGGAAGAAGAACGCCGTTTGATGCCGTGCACTTCGTAGCCTTTGCTCAGTAACAGTTCAGCGAGGTAGGCGCCGTCTTGGCCGGTCACTCCGGTGATGAGCGCAATTTTTTGAGTCATGTTAGCCTGCCATTTTTTGGAAATGTTCGTTGCGTTCGAGTAATGCGTTATAGGTTCCCCAATCGGAAATTTGACCGTTTTCGAGGAGATAAATAATATCGCAATTTTTGACAGTATTGAGGCGATGCGCGACCATGATGAGCGTCATTCTGCCGGCTAGTTCTTCCATGGTTTCGACAATTTCATGCTCGGTCACGCCATCTAATGCAGCCGTTGCCTCATCGAGAATAAGTACAGAAGGTTTGTGGTAAAGCGCGCGAGCAATCGCAATGCGCTGTGCTTGGCCGCCTGAGAGGCGAATGCCGTTTTCACCGAGTTTGGTTTGATAGCCATGTTCCAAATTTTGTTCGATGAAGAGATCGATCTTTGCGACTTTGCAGGCCCATTCCACTTGCTCCATATTGCGCTCTGAAACCGGAACACCAAAAGCAACATTTGCGGCCACACTTTCATCGAGCAGCACCACGCGCTGTGGAACATAGCCTACTTGTTTGCGCCAGGCAGTGATATTGAATGGATCAAGCGTTACATCATCAATGCGGATGTTGCCGTTATCGGGATAGATGAGGCCCAATAGTAAATCGATTAGCGTGCTTTTGCCAGCGCCAGAGGAGCCGACAAAAGCAATAGAACTGCGTTTATGGATGACAAGTGACAAATCGGAAATGATGTTATTGCCGCCTTTAGCATAAGCGAAAGAGACTTGGTCATAGGTAATGGTTTTATTAAAGCTGAGGGTTTTTTCCAAACTGCGGAGGGTTTTGATGGGCTGCAATGAACGCCGCAGGAAAAGGTCATTGTAAAAAGAATAGAGCGCGCGTTTGTGAAAGCGGATTTGAGCGGCATTGGTGGCGATGCGGTTGAAGGAGGGCATCATGCGCATACCGGCGGCGCCATAGAGCGCAATCATCGAAATAATATCGGCAGGGTCTTGCGAGTGGAGCAATTGATACATCATCAAGCCGACGATCAGGCAAAAGCCAACGGCTTCGATTAAATAGCGTGGCACTTGCAACAGGATATGGCTCCACGCCATGGCATAGGAATAGCCTTTGAGCGAGTGACGGAATTTATCGAGGAAATGTTCTTTTGCATCCCACAGGATTACTTCTTTGATAGTGGAAAATGCATCACCGACTAAGCGATGACGGGCATGGTTGGTCATATTTTTTTGTGCGCCAAGTACATCCAAGCGCTTCTTTACGGCGAGCAAATAGCCGCCGAATAAGAGGCCAGTGAACGCGAACATAATCAGGGTTTCGATGGGGTGGAGAAATAATAAGAGCAATACGATGCAGCTTAATGCCAGTGTTTCGGAGACAATATAAAGCACAGGGATAAGCACATTGAAAGTCGCGTTATAAATTTCATCGAGGATGTTTTGCTTCAAGGTGGTGGAGTTGTGGTTGAGAAAATAAGTATAATTTTTGGAGAGGTAAATTTGGAAAAGGTCTGACGAAAAACTCGCCATACGTGCGAGTGAAAAGCGAAAATTTGCCCAAGCGCAGACGAGGGCCATTAATGCTTTGGTGGCTAGGACGATTAATAAAAGTGCACCAAGGATCACTAGGAATTGGCGAGTGTTCACGGAGAGGAAATCTTGCGCCCAGAGCAGGAAGGGGATGCTTTTCAGTTCGGTTGGATCGAGGATGAGTTTGACGTAGATGAAGATAAACCCGAGGCCAACTACTTCGAGAATGGAGGTGATGCAAAACAACCCAGTGACAAGTCCGCCGACAATTTTCTCCCTTCGGGTGAGGAGTTTGTATAATTTGTAAAGCAGTTCCATTGCGGATTTATGAAAGGATTTTTGCCACTACTTTGGCAATAAGCGCTTTATGTTCTTTGCTCGGCGGCACGAGCGGTAACCGCACATCCTCACGGCAAAGTTTGAGCAGGCTGGCGGCATATTTCACCGGACCCGGGCTGGTTTCACAGAACATGATTTTGTGCAGCGGCATCAGTTTTTGCTGTAATGCAATTGCCTCTTTCGTTTTACCAGCGAGCGACAGATTTTGTACTTCTGCACAAAGTTTTGGCGCTATGTTTGAAGTGACAGAAATAACGCCTTTGCCGCCTTGAACATTAAAGGCAACCGCAGTGGTATCTTCACCCGAAAACTGAATAAATTTTTTCGCTTTCGCACCTAAGGCAACAGAAAGTGTCGATGGGCGCTCCAAATTTCCAGTCGCATCTTTAATGCCTATAATGCGTGGTAATTCTGCAAGACGCGCAGTTAATGCATCGCTCATATCAACTACGCAACGGCCAGGAACATTATAGACCATAATCGGAATGCGCGTTGCATCATGAATGGCTTTGAAATGTTGATACAGGCCTTCTTGTGTTGGCTTGTTGTAGTAAGGTGTGATCACCAACGCACCATCAGCGCCACTTTTCTCAGCCTGTTTGGTAAGCAAAATGGCTTCATCCGTGGCATTGGAGCCAGTACCGGCCATGACTTTTACTTTGCCTTTGGCGAGTTTGACGCATTGTTCAACCACTTGCACATGTTCTTCATGTGAAAGAGTTGGCGATTCACCCGTCGTGCCGCACGGAACCAATCCGTGCACACCTTGTTCGATCTGCCATTGGATTAATTTTTCGAATGCTGCGTAATCGATTTTGCCTTGGCGGAAGGGCGTAATCAGCGCCGTGTAAAGTCCTTGAAACATAAAAGAAGTTGATGTTGCTCTATAATGGGTTGCGTTCACGCGATTTCTCACTAACTTAATCCGCCAATGGCTATTCCACAACTCAATTTGCGTAAAAGCTGCTGCTTTCTGTTGCTGTGCCTGTCGCTGCTCATGGCCTTACCGGTTTCGGCGGGCAATGTACGCACGAACCCATTGGTCGGCAAAGACCGTGATTTAGCGCGCGACGCCTTCAAAGCGGCAGACCGTGGTGATTGGAAAAATGCCTTCCAAATCAGCCAGAAGGTGAGCGATGGCCTCGTTTTCGAGTTGATTGTTTGGGATTATTTGACCAGCCCTGGAGCTCAGCCGCAATATTCTGATTTGCGCGCCTTTATGCTACGCCACCCAACTTGGCCAAGCCAAGAGCGCCTGCGTTACCGGGCGGAAGAAGCGCTGGAAAAAGAAACGCCGGAAACAATTGTTGCTTGGTTGGGCCGTTTCCCGCCGATTTCTTCTGCCGGTAAAATCCGATTGGCCGAAGCACGGATGGCGATTCACCCGCAATTGATTAAAAGCGCAGAGATTCTAGAATTATTGCGTGAAGGTTTTAAAATTTATGATTTTACGCCGGCACAGGAAGAGAGTTTTCTTGCAAAACACGGCAGTATTTTACGCGAGCAGGACTTTGCAGAGCGCATAGACCGCCTGTTGTGGGAAGAAAAAATTACGCCAGCCCGCCGTTTAATGAAGCGTGTAAGCCCGGCGCGGCAGAAGCTGTATAATGCACGGATTTTACTGATGCAGGATGCCAAAAAGGCAGAAGATGAGGCGCGTGATGTGTCACCTTCCTTGAAGGGTGATCCAGGATTACTCTATGCGCGAATTAAATGGCGTGAGCGTCGCGGAAGTAAAGATGATTTGGAACGCAAGCTGCTCGCGTTGCCTTCAAAGCTCGATTATGCGGAACAATGGTGGGCGCTCAAATTGCCGTATATTTATCGTTTCATGAGCCAGCGCCGTTACCAAGATGCATATCAGCTCTCGCGTGACCATAACGCAGCCTCAGGTCAGGTGTTTGCAGAGGCAGAATTTTTGGCAGGCTGGATTGCGCTACGGTTTTTAAACCAGCCGCGGTTAGCCTACCGCCACTTTTATAAATTATATCACGGTGTTGAAACACCACTCAGCCGTTCACGTGCGGCCTATTGGGCATCACGGGCGGCGCGGGCGAATGGGAATCGCGATATCGAAAGCAATTGGTTGTTAGTCGCGTCACAATTCCCGACTGTATTTTATGGTCAGCTAGCTGCGGTGCGCCGAGGCGACAAGACGCTGAATATTCATAAACAGGCAGAGGCAACAACCAATGATCGTGAGGCCTTCGGTAAAAATGAATTGGTGCGCGCGGCGATATTGTTAGACGCGTTGGGTCGCCGTAACGATGCCAAGGAATTTTTGAAAGCCGGGTTGGAAAATTCAAAAACCTTTGGTGAGCGATTATTGATCTCGCGATATGGTACCGAACGCGGCGAGCTGGACTTAACCATCGCGGTTTCCAAGCATGCGGCATCGATCGGCAGTTCGTTTATGGAATCAGGATACCCAATTTTAAACAGTATTCGTGGTAACAGGCCAGAGCCGGCGTTGGTACACTCCATTATCCGCCAGGAAAGCCTGTTTGACCCCGAGGCCAGAAGCGGCGTTGGCGCAACGGGATTGATGCAGCTGATGCCCGCAACGGCGAAGCAGTTGGCGCAGCAAATGGGTATGCATTATAACCTAAGCAAACTGACAAACCCTGAATTTAACATTGCATTGGGTTCCCGTTATTTGAGCAATCTGATAGATAATTATAATGGGTCTTATTTACTTGCGATTGCCGCCTATAATGCCGGCCCCGGGAATGTGAATAAATGGATTAAGGAAATGGGTGACCCGCGCTTGGTGGACGATGTGGATGTGATTGTGGATTGGGTGGAATCAATACCGTTCAAAGAAACACGCAATTATGTGCACCGGGTGATGGAGGCAATGCAGGTCTATCGTCACAGCATTCGCCCTGATCTGCCTGCGAAGAACATGATCGTTGAGGATATTAAGCGATGATTCTGGGTGGCGAGCTCACAACCAAGCAAATAAAATTTGATTTGGGCTTTGATACCGCTGCGCACCATCTACAAACTATGTTCGTCGCTCGCGGAAGTTTCTTCCTCGTGCCGCCGTATGATGAACGTATTGATATTATGATGGAAGATCGGTTCGTGTTTTTTGCGCGGCCAAAAGGCGAACCATTATTTTATGAAGACGTAAAATATATCCTCAAAAAAGCGCTTTTATTTAAAGCGATTGCGCCCGTTAAAGTAAAAGAATTATTAGAACACGCACGGGAAATTTTGCCCTGTGTGTCGACGTTGTTATTCCCCGATCAGCGCCGTACGCTGGTTGAATGTGCGGTATATGAGAATTGGGCAAGGTTTGATTTTCATGCGGCGCAATTTAGCGATTTAGCAGAAAAAATCCGTGCCGATATCGTCAATTATTTTCCGCCGACCATTAAACTCACCGCCAATACCGAGCAAGAAATCACCCTGCGCACCGAAAAAGGCGACCGTATGTTGCTCTCGCACGGCAGCTTGCAAAAAATGGCAGCAGTTTTGGTTTCTTACGGAATTTTGCCGCCGGAGCTACATGCGCGCTTTATCCTAAACGCAGAGCAATTTGCATTGATGCAGGGCACGCGGATTTATCTGCACTATACTTTATACGCGATTAAAGATGCCGAAAGTGTCGGCGGCAAAGTCTATGCAACTTATGCTTCCGACCAAGCTCTTCGTATTTTGAAACAACTCGGCGAGCATGGTGATATTAGCGCGCTCAATGAAGGTGACGCGGTGTTTCTGACGCATGTTCAATTGTTTAGCCCACATGAGTTCCGCGCATTCGAAGGCGTGCACGGGTTGCGAGAGTTTATGGAATGTTTCGTTGCGGCCTATGGCCCAGAAATCCGCATCTTACATAACATGCGGCTGCAGGAAAAAATGGGTTCACAAGGAAGTGGCCCAGATCATATTGGTATGGAAGAACAGGACATTATTGAAGGCTCAACCGCTAAAACCATTGAACGGGATGAAGAATATCGCCTTCTGGCCGAGCGCTACCAGAAAAAACTCGGCGATTAATCAACCACTTAGTAAAATATGCAAGCCAGCACTTGAAAGCCCCTCGGGAGGGCTCTACATAAGCGTACGCCTTATCATTTCAGGCTTATTAACGTATGGAGAACTTATTTATGAAAATCAGACCACTCGCGGACCGTGTATTGGTTCGTCGCATTGAAGAAGAAAGCAAAACAGCGGGCGGAATTATTATTCCAGATACCGCGAAAGAAAAACCAACCCGTGGTGAAGTTGTTTCCGTTGGCGAAGGCGCGCGTGATGACAGCGGCAAGCTGATCGCACCTGCAGTGAAAGCTGGCGATATCGTTCTGTTCACCAAATGGGGCGGCACGGAAATTAAAGTCGACGGCGAAGATCTGCTCATCATGAAAGAGAGCGATATTCTGGCTATTGTTGAAGAAACAAAATCCAAAAAAAAAGCAGCATAATTTAGGAGATTAAATACTATGGCTAAACAAATTATCTTCGGTGCATCGGCACGCGAAAAAATCCTGCAAGGCGTTGATATTCTCGCTGATGCAGTTAAAGTAACCCTGGGGCCAAAAGGCCGTAACGTTGTGCTCGATAAATCCTTCGGCGCACCACGCATCACGAAAGATGGCGTAAGCGTTGCGAAAGAAATCGTTCTGCAAGACAAGTTCCAGAATATGGGCGCGCAGATGATTCGCGAAGTGGCTTCGAAAACTGCTGATATCGCGGGCGACGGCACCACCACCGCTACCGTTCTTGCTCAAGCAATCGTTCGCGAAGGCGCGAAATCCGTTGCTGCTGGCATGAATCCAATGGATCTGAAGCGCGGTATCGACACGGCTGTTGAAGCAGTTGTGAAAGATATCCAATCCAAATCCAAAAAAATCAGCAAAAAAGAAGAAATCGCACAAGTTGCGACGATTTCCGCTAACGGCGACAAAGAAGTTGGCGATAAAATTGCTGAAGCAATGAGCAAAGTTGGCAAAGAAGGTGTGATCACCGTTGAAGAAGCCAAAGGCCTCGAGTTCGAACTCGATGTCGTTGAAGGCATGATGTTTGATCGCGGTTACCTCTCCCCTTATTTCGTAACCAATGCTGAAAAAATGTCAGTTGAACTCGAAAGCCCATACATCTTGTTGTTCGAGAAAAAACTCTCTGGCCTGCAACAAATGCTTCCATTGTTGGAAGCTGTTGTGCAAACCAACCGTCCACTGCTCATCATTGCAGAAGATGTTGAAGGTGAAGCACTGGCAACTCTCGTGGTGAACAAACTGCGTGGTGGCTTGAAAGTGGCTGCTGTAAAAGCACCAGGTTTCGGCGATCGTCGTAAAGCGATGCTGGATGATTTGGCTGTTTTGACCGGTGGTGAAGTCATCAGCGAAGATCTCGGCATCAAACTCGAAACCGTGACCATCCAACAACTTGGCCGTGCGAAAAAAGTGACCATCACGAAAGACGATACAACGATCGTTGATGGCAGCGGCAAGAAAACGGCAATCGAAGCACGTTGCAACGAAATCCGTAGCGCAATCGAATCGACCACTTCTGATTATGACAAAGAAAAACTGCAAGAGCGCCTGGCGAAATTGTCCGGTGGCGTTGCGGTTCTCAAAGTCGGTGGCGCTTCCGAAATCGCAGTGAAAGAACGCAAAGACCGCGTCGATGATGCACTTGCTGCAACCCGCGCTGCAGTTGAAGAGGGCGTGGTTCCAGGCGGTGGCATTACGCTGCTGCATGCTTCCAAAGTTCTCGAAAAACTGAAAGCGATCAACGAAGACCAACAAGCTGGTATCAACATCGTGCGTAAAGCATTGCAAGCACCTGTGCGCCAAATCGCACAGAATGCAGGCGTGGATGGCGCGGTAGTTGCTGGCAAAATTCTGGAAAGCAAAGATGCGAATTTCGGCTTCGATGCACAAAACCTGGAATATGTTGACCTGCTCAAAGCCGGTATCATCGACCCAACCAAAGTTGTGCGTCATGCTCTGCAAGATGCAGCTTCGGTTGCTGGCCTTCTGATCACCACCGAAGCCCTCATAGCTGACCTCCCAGAAGACGACAAAAAGTCGGCTGCTGGCGGCGGCGGAATGGGTGGCATGGGCGGTATGGGCGGCATGGATTTCTAATCCAGCTCAACAGCTTAGAAACTTTGAAAGGGCGGGGGAAACTCCGCCCTTTCTTTTTGACTAGTTTTGAGCAACTTGATAGAGTCACAACATGACCCAACAACCCACCAAAATTGCCCCTTCCATCCTCTCCGCCGATTTCGCTAAGTTAGGCGATGAGATTGTGGCGATTGATAAGGCTGGGGCGGAATATGTGCATGTCGATGTAATGGATGGGCATTTTGTGCCGAACATTACGATCGGGCCGCTGGTGGTGAATGCAATTCGCCCGCATACGAAGAAGATTCTTGATGTGCATTTGATGATCGAAAATCCGGATCAGTATATCGGTGATTTCGCGAAAGCGGGTTCGGATATTATTACGGTGCATGAGGAAGCCTGTGTGCATTTGCACCGCACGATTCAGCTGATCAAATCCTTCGGCAAAAAAGCTGGTGTGTCGATTGTGCCTTCAACACCGCCGGAAGTGCTCGATTATATTTTGCCAGAACTCGATTTGATTTTGGTGATGAGCGTCAACCCTGGCTTTGGCGGGCAACAATTTATTGAGTCCTCTCTCGAGAAAATAAAAATCCTACGCCGCAAAATTGATGCGACGGGCAAGAAGATTGACCTCGAAGTCGATGGCGGGATTAAGCCTGGCATTGCAGGCAAAGTGATTGCAGCTGGTGCGGATGTATTGGTTGCTGGTAGCGCCGTCTTTAAAGGCAAACCTGCGGAGTATGCGGCGAATATTCGTGCGATACGAGAAGACCGATAGCATGAACCGTCCTGCTTCGGAATTATTGCATCTGATGATGCACCACATGAAGACCGATACGATAAGTCTGCGCCAAATCAAAGAAGCGCTGCATGAACGCGGTTTCGGTCTTTTGATGGTATTATTTGTGATTCCGTGCTGTTTGCCGATTCCAGTTCCGCCGGGCGTACCGTTCATTTTTTCGATACCATTATTGTTTCTCTCATTACAAATGATCGCGGGGCGAAGTGATCCGTGGTTGCCTGAATGGTTGGCCAAAAAATCTTTCAAGCGCAGTTCGCTTGCGTATATGGTTGAAAAAGCAGCGCCGATTTTGCAGCGTATTGAAGTGTTGCTGAGGCCGCGCTGGTCATTTGCGAGCAAGCCAAGGGGCGAGCGCATTGTTGGTTTGGTTATTTTCCTGCTCGCGTTTGTGATAGCGCTGCCATTGCCAATTCCTTTCAGCAATTTCATTCCCGGCATCGGCATTTTGGTGATGTCGCTTGGGCTGTTGGGCAAAGATGGTGTCATTATTGTATTGGGAATGTTGATCGGTTCTTTTGGTGCGTCGCTCCTTTTGGGCGTGCTACTGTTCGGCGTGAAAGTGATTGATGGGTTTATTTCTAAATTTATCGCCTAAAACTCGCGGTATTATTTTGATGATTTTGCAGTGCCTCGGCGCTGCAATCCTCACCTGTATCGTACGCCATTTATCGGCAAGCCTACCCACGCCGGTTATCGTATTCGGTCGCAATTTTTTCTCGCTTATGTTCTTGTTACCTTGGTTTTTCCTGAAAGGCCGCCATATTGTTCATAAGCCACGCTGGCGACTTTATTTGATGCGCGGTGGATTTGGTTTAATCGCGATGCAGCTTTGGTTTCATTCGCTTTCGATTGTGGAATTGCCATTGGCAACTTCACTCAGTTTTGTCTCGCCACTGATTTCGGCGATTTTAGCGGTGCTGATTTATAAAGAAAAAACCTCGTTTGCGACATGGCTTTCTCTCTGCGTTGGCTTCGGCGGTGTATTGCTAATTTTGCGACCAGGAACCGATGCATTCCACTGGAGTGCATTATGGGTGCTGGTGACAGCGGCAATGTGGTCGGTTTCGGGGGTTATCATAAAAAGCCTGATCCGTACGCAATCGCCAGTAGCGGTGGTATTTTTTATGGGCATCATAATGACACCGCTCTCGCTACCATTCTTGTTTCTGCAATGGCAGATGCCGGTGGGTGTGGAATGGTTTTGGTTGATTGCGCTTGGGTTGGTGTCGGTATTGTTCCAGATTGCGCTTTCGATGGCGATCGCGAGTACGGATCTGGTGCATATTTTGCCTTATGATTTCTCGCGGCTATTGTTTGTGTCGATTATCGCCTATTTCTTTTTCGGCGAAATATTGGATGGCTGGACGTTGATTGGCTCGCTGATTATTATTGGCGCGACGGTGGCATCGACCCATCATGAAAGCCGAAAAGCGCGGAGGCTGGCGAAGAATGCTCAGATCAATAAAGCATAGGCTTGTTGATTTAATTTTGCCGCCGCGCTGCTTGCATTGCGGCACGCATGTGGGCCAGCCACAAAGTATTTGCGGCGAATGCTGGAGCAACCTCACTTTTATCTCGCAACCCCATTGCATCACCTGCGGTGTGCCGATGCCCGAAAGTGCCAGTTCCGAATCCGAATGTTTGGAATGCATCAGCGAACCACCACCCTTCGCCAAAGCGCGGGCGGCACTTTGTTATGATCAGCATGCGACGCCGTTTATCACCCGATTTAAATATAGCGACCAATTGCAATTTGCGCCGTTGCTTGCCTTATGGATGGAAAATGCTGGCCGGGATTTGCTGGCACAGGCTGATATTATTACACCCGTGCCGTTGCATTGGACGCGGCTTTTTACCCGTAAATACAATCAAGCGGCCATATTGGCGCAGATGATGGCACGTAATTCCACTGGCGAATATTTGCCGGAATTACTGAAGCGTGTTCGCCGCACGCCGCCGCAAGCCTCCTTACATAATAAAACCCAGCGGATACATAATGTGAAGGGTGCGTTCCAATTGCATCCGCGGCTGGAGAGGGATACAATCAAGGGCAAGGTCATCTTGTTGATTGATTATGTAATGACCACGGGCGCTACGATTCGGGCTTGCGCCAAAGTATTAAAGAAATCCGGCGCCAAAAAAGTATGGGTATTGACCGCTGCCCGCACTGTGTTAGGAGATTAACTATGAAAATCGCGTGCATTCAGATGAACAGCCAGGATGACTGGAAGGCCAATATGCAACAGGCATTAGGCACTGTTAACAAACCTGTATTTTTATGATATAGGTTATGGCGAAAGGGAGATTTTTGCCATGAACAAGCGCTTATATCCTGTGTCTCGCGAAGTTTTCGATCTTGAAATTCGTCCGATTATTGAGGCGGTGACA
>CAIJLX010000047.1 GCA_903821695.1 uncultured Alphaproteobacteria bacterium
CGAAGACGCATTGAAAATATGTTCCAGAAAATCAAGGAAAATAGACGGCTTGCACTGAGGGTCGACAAACTCGATTCCACTTTCATGGCATTCCTTGCCCTTGCCTTTATCAAACTTGAGGTTTGTTAACAGTGCCTACAAAAAATACCGCAAATACTTGCCATACGTGAAGTTTTGAGTGCGATTAACCTAGCATTGAAAACTCCTGCAAATGCTGTTTTCATAGAACAATCAACAATAGCTACGGAAGCGGCATTGCCTGATATAAGAACAGAAGCATTAGCACAGCAAACGTCGGTTGATTTATCTCCAATTACCGCTGCATTCAAAACAATTGATGAGCAGGCGAGCAGCCTTGGAACCAGGGTTGTGTTTATTAAGAAAAGTGAGCAAATCAAATTACCTTCGTTTGGGCAAATTTGGTTGAACCTCATGAATGAAGAAACTCCAGATACTGTACGCAAAGCTGTGCGACACCAGCAATTATTTGATGAAAATAGAAAAAGTCTGGAAGGAACTATTGCTAGAAACCCGCAGCAAATTGAGCAATCTCTTCGGGCAATGTCTCGTTTCATAGAAAATTTCTTAAAAGACTGTATCGATGCTAAGGAAAGCTCATTTGCAGGAAATCGCGTAAAAGCACGAGAGGGTCTTTTAGAGCGCGAAGATATGAAGCCGTTTGGAAATCTTCTTCAGGCCTGCCAAAATGTTCTGAAGCAAATAAGCGCTGAACAATCCAGATAGCCTCTCTTGATAAATCCATAGGCTAGGTCTATGTATCCCCTATGGAACACACAAATAAAAATAGCTGGTACGGCACTACAATCCTTTCGGTGCGCAAAAATGGTAAAGTGGTGATTGCAGGCGATGGACAGGTCTCAATTGGCTCGACAGTAGTTAAATCCACCGCCAAGAAAATCCGCCGCATTGGTAATGGAGGCGAGATTTTGGCTGGTTTTGCGGGGTCTACGGCCGATGCGCTGACCTTGTTTGAGCGGCTCGAAAGCAAGCTCGAAAAGCACCCGAAACAGCTGCTGCGGGCCTGTGTTGAGCTTGCCAAAGACTGGCGGACCGACCGTTATTTACGCAAATTAGAGGCCATGATGCTGGTCGCCGATAAGGATTATTCGCTGATTTTGACCGGTATGGGCGATGTGTTAGAGCCCGAAGGCGGCATTATGGGCATCGGCAGCGGCGGAAATTACGCCCTGGCAGCGGCACGTGCACTCGCCGATTCGGAGCTAGATGCCGAAGCCATCGTCCGCAAATCCATGAAAATCGCAGCGGATATCTGCGTCTATACCAACGAAAATATAACACTTGAAAGCCTCTAATCGCGCATTAGAGATTTTGCAAAAGACCTATGGCTACCCTAATTTTCGCGGGCGGCAGGCGGAGATTATTGAACATGTGATTGCAGGCAATAACGCCTTTGTATTGATGCCCACCGGCGGCGGTAAATCGCTTTGTTACCAAATTCCCGCTTTGTGCCGCGAAGGTGTCGGTATCATTGTTTCACCGTTGATTGCGCTGATGCAAGATCAGGTCGATGCCCTCAAACAGCTCGGGATTAACGCTTCAGCAATCAATTCCAGCATGTCGATCGAGAGTGTGCGCGAAACGAAAAACGCTATCCGCAATGGTACAATTGATCTGGTCTATGTTGCGCCGGAGCGGGTGTTGATGGAAGATTTTATTGAGCTGCTCCAGCAATCGCCCATCGCACTCTTTGCGATAGATGAAGCGCATTGTGTGTCGCAATGGGGACATGATTTCCGGCCGCATTATACGCAGCTTTCAGAGCTTGCCGATAAGTTCCCCAACATCCCGCGCATTGCATTAACGGCAACAGCGGATACACCAACACGCAAAGATATTGTTGAGCGTTTGCAGCTTACCAATGGCCGCACCTTTATCGCCGGATTTGATCGGCCGAATATTCATTATAGCATTGTAGTTAAAGATAGTCCGAAGCAACAGATCCTTCGTTTCATCAAGGAAAACCATGCAAATGAAAGCGGCATTGTCTATTGCCTCTCACGCAAAATGACGGATGAAATTGCGGAATGGCTATGCGAACAAGGATTCAAAGCATTGCCCTATCATGCCGGTTTAACCGCCGAAGTACGTGCAGAAAACCAGCGGCGTTTTTTGCGCGAAGATAGTGTGATTATGGTTGCTACCATCGCATTTGGAATGGGTATTGATAAACCCGATGTACGATTTGTGGCGCATCTCAGTATTCCAAAAAATATTGAAGCCTATTACCAGGAAACTGGGCGTGCAGGTCGCGATGGTTTGCCTTCGAATGCGCTGATGGTCTATGGCATGAGCGATGCGGCAATGCAGCGGAATTTTATTGAAGGCTCCGATGCGCCGCTTCAGCAAAAACGGATCGAGCATCAGAAATTAAATGCGCTGCTTGGCTTATGCGAAGCAGCTAGTTGTCGTCGCCAAATCATCCTCGAATATTTTGGTGATCACAGTGGCCCTTGCAACAATTGCGATACATGCCTAGCGCCGCCGGAAACATTTGATGGCACGATTGCGGCGCAGAAGGCACTCTCGGCAGTTTACCGCACGGAGCAACGTTTTGGTGTGAATTATTTGATCGAGTTATTGCTCGGCAAAAGTGATGAGCGGATGCAACGGTTTGGGCATGATCGGCTTGGCGTATTTGGTGTCGGCAAGGAATATAATAAAAATGAGTGGCAGAGTATTTTCCGGCAATTGGTGGCGGCGAATTTGCTGGAGGTCGATATTACGGAGCATGGTGGTTTGAAATTTACACCGCAGGGTCATGCGTTTTTGAAAGAAAAACAAACGATTCGTTTGCGCAAAGCATTGCCGGGCAAAGTTAAAGCTGAGCTAAAAACTCGTAAAGTGCAACTTGAAGAGAATGTGGATCAGCCGTTATTTGCGGCGCTTAAAGCCATTCGTATGGAAATTGCGAAGGCGCAGAATGTGCCGCCTTATGTGATTTTCCATGATAAAACATTGCGCGAAATGGCGGTTAGTAAACCGGCCTCGCGTGAGGAGTTTGGGCATATTAGTGGGGTTGGTGAGAAGAAATCAGCACGCTATGGCGACATTTTCCTCAATGTCATCACGCAGCACGAAACGTTAGTTGCTTAAACGCTCGCGGGCTTGATGGCTCAATTGAATGCGCTCATTGAGTGGCATCAATGCTTCCACTTCGATCGGCGAGAGCAGATCTTGGCCGGATTTCTGCATCGCTTCGATGATGCTGACCACGGTTTGTTTCAGCATATCGCGGCAGAGTTCGGCTTGTTCCAAAATCTGACGTGTTTCGCGGATGGTGGTACCGTTGCGGCGCAGGCGGATGGCCACTTGCTCCGAAGGTAAAATGCTGCTCGCCAACTCGCGGATGGTGATGCAATCAGCAACCAATTGCGTGATGTCTGCTTCTTCGAGCGGGAAATGAATTTCTTCATTTTGATCGCTTAAAATGGTGAGCAGACCAGTACGCAATGCTTGGGTGAGCTCTGCTTGTGACACAGAAAATTGTGTCAAATAACCAAGGTGCATACGGAAATCAAAGCCGGTTTCGCTGATCATGCCGGGATAAGCCGCAAACAGTTCATTCGCGAAAATCAAATGTGGGGCGATCGGGCGGCGGCTATCCATCTGATGATCGAGATAAACCACTTTGCCGAGAGTGATACGGGGACCCAATTCCTGTTTTGCGCGCAACATCGCGAATAATGGGGAAATGATGGCGTCTTCAGTGTGGGTCGTATTGTTACTCATAGTCGCTCCTATTGATCTCGATAAACCCAGTAAAGATGCGGATTGCTTAATAAAAGGTTAAGAGGGGCAAAATAATTTACAAACGTTGATTTCCCTAGCGTTTTGGCCTATTTAAGGCCCATGACAGCCCCGCAAAATCCTCCAGCCGCCGTTAACCGAAAAGCACGGTTTAGCTATACGATCATCGATACGCTCGAAGCTGGCATCGTGCTGAAAGGCACGGAGGTTAAATCCTTGCGTTCCGGAAAAGCGCAGATTGCCGAGAGCTATGCGACGGAAAAAGACAGCGAAATCTGGCTCATCAACAGCTATATCCCCGAATATGACAAGGCGAAACTCTATAACCACGAGCCCCGCCGCCCCCGCAAATTGCTGCTCCATGCCAAACAAGTCAAAAAACTGATCGGGCAACTGCGCACCAAAGGCATAACCCTCGTCCCGCTCTCGATTTATTTCAACGAAAAGGGCATCGCCAAACTAGAACTCGCCCTCGGCAAAGGCAAAACCGACAACGACAAACGCGAAACCATCAAAGACCGCGAATGGCAACGCGAAAAAGCCGCTGAAATGAAGCGGAAGTAAAATCTATTTGGTTATTGTGGAGTTTTTGCCAAAGAAGAATTCTTTTACTTTTTCTCGGTAGTCTTTGAGAGATAAATCTTCCTGCGTTTGCACTTCTTTTCGCACTTGAAACGCCTCGAGATGTGCTTTTACCTCAGGAACTTCATAGATAGCTGGCCGGGCATGATCCATTCCGTAGGGCGTCTTGGCAACATCATAATAGGCACTGTTAACAAACCTGTATTTTTATGATATAGGTTATGGCGAAAGGGAGATTTTTGCCATGAACAAGCGCTTATATCCTGTGTCTCGCGAGGTTTTCGATCTTGAAATTCGTCCGATTATTGAGGCGGTGACA
>CAIJLX010000048.1 GCA_903821695.1 uncultured Alphaproteobacteria bacterium
GTTGCTCCTATATTACGTGGCACCAAGACAAAATGGCGAGGAATTTACATAGATATAGATCCTATTTCTATCAGCTTTGAAATGAATGATAAAATTTTCAAAGAGGCTGTCTTATCTAAACAAATCAGCTTCAAGAATGGAGATGTAATTATTTGCGTTCTTGAAATACATAGAGAATTTAATGAAGCAGGCGACATAATTATCAAAAGATATAGTGTGCCGACAGTGCTTGATAAAATTGAAAACAACACAAAAAAAGAAACATTGAGTGGCAAGAAATTTAGACGCGAAAAAGAGCTGACTAAAGCACAACGCTCTTTAGACTTTTAAACCCTACTTCCCAGGCGCCACTTCAAACTCGCCCTTTTCCTCCGGCTTACCGGTTTTTGGCATGTCGTTTTTTCCGTATTGGCATTCTTCGGTCCAGGGTTTGCGGGTTGGGGTTTGGGCGTCGTTTGGTTGGGTTTCCTGGGCGAGCCTTAAGGCGGCCGGTTTGTTTTCCGTCCAGGTTTTATCGGGGACGGGTTTCAGGTCAGCGGCGGCAGCGGAAACACTGAATGTCAGGCATAATACCGGGATTAAATAGCGCATAAGCACCTCCATGTTTTATCGATTTTAGGCCCGAATTAAAGCAAGCCGCCCATCAAAATGCTATATGGTATTGGGCCGGTTTTTATATGGGAAATTTATACTTAAGGCTTAGCCTCTAACGTTTATTTTCAACAATTCCTGGCCACGATAACGCACTGTATGAAGACCTTCACTTAAATGTGCTACTGTTGGGGACTGTAAGGTTGTATCATCCACGGCTGTGCTGCGTTTAGGCGAGGTAGGCAGCGGATTAAATTTATTTTTCCCCTCAGCATCTGTTCCCGCAAATTCGTGTGTTCGACCTGGAGCACGAAATACTCTAAAATCCCCATCTTCTCCTAGGCCAAAATCCAGTGTTGTGCCTTGTTCTAATTTGACTTCTTGTAGTGGATGGGGGTTCTGTTTTGTTGGCCGTAGCGACGAAGGTCCACCATTCATTTGAAGACGTGTTTCGGCCCCATTTTCTTCAACAATCCGTATCTTAGAGCCAGTTATTGGATTGCCGGGTTCAAAATAAATATCGACCATAATCTCTCCTATAATGCCTAATTATAGGGACTATACCGCCGAATTGTTACAGCTTGATGACAGGCTAAAAATTATTTCCGCGCCAGTAATTGTGCCTGCAAATCTTCATCGGCGCCGTCGCCTAGCCAGATGTTGAAGAAGGCTTTGCTCAATTTTTGATCTTTGATATCGGCGATTTTTTTACTGTTTAGGAAAAATTGTGAGGGTTGGCCAGGGTTATAAAGGCAGACAATCTCGTCATTGGCTTTGACGCCGTTTAACACCTTGCCCAATTGCCTTTGCCAGATTTCCAATTTCGCCTCATCTGCCACGTTTTGCTCGCGGATATTATCCATGATGGTTTCCATCATCGTGCTTTGCGAAAGGCTCATTTTATATTTGAGCTGCAAGGCATATGGTTTTTTCGGCGTCCAGGCATGTTCCGGCGCCCATAAGGTGGCTTTATAAACGGTGAAGCCCAATTTGCGATATGTCCCCGCCCCCACCTTCTCAAGCGGCGCGGTGCTGATGTTTAGCACGCTGCGCGGAAGCTCATTCGCGGTTGCGGTTTGAAAGCATAGCAACAAGGCGAGCACGAAAACATAACGCATTAGACTTTTCTCCACATCACATGCACATCCACCAATTTGTTCAGGCCCTGATGGCGGTAAGCCTCTGGCACGGTGCCGATGATTTTAAAGCCCATATGCTGCCAAAGCTTTACCGCGCGCAAGTTGGTCGAGACAACAAAATTAAACTGCATCGCCTTAAAGCCATGCTTCTTTGCCTCCACCAGCGCGTGTTTGCACATCGCCTGGGCAATCCCTTTGCTCTGATGGTCAGGGTGAGTGATAAAGCCGGCATTGGCCATATGATCGCCCAAACCAGGCCGGTTTTCGCGCAGCACATAAGTTCCCACCACCGTCTCGCCCTCCTTCGCCACAAAGGTTTTGAGCGGCGTTTTCAGCCACAGATTCTCAAAATATTCCTGATCCGAATCCGGCGCATACACATACGTATCGCCCTTGCTAACGACATAGTGAAACATCTCCCACATCGCATTATGATCCGCCGGGGTTGGGGGAACAATTTTAATACCCATAACCACTACCGTCATTCCCCGAATCGCCCTGCGATTCTAGGGGAATCCACACCCCACTCACCGCATACTCATAAAATCGTTTCATATAAATCATTCCAACCCGGGTTCATCGCTTCTATTAACTTAATTTTTGCCGCCCGTGTATATTTTTTGAGCCGCTTTTCGCGGTGAATAGCATGTTCGGCCGAGGAATGCATTTCATAATATACTAATTGCGTGACGCCATATTTTTTCGTGAACCCATCCGCCAGTTTCTCTCTATGCTGCCAGATGCGTTGCACAAGTGCAGAAGTCACGCCGATATACAAAGTGCCGTGCTTTTTGCTGGCCAGAATATAAATGCAAAACTGCTTTTCCATATGCTCGTTCTATGGATCGCCCTAGAATTTGCAAATGCAAATTCGGGCGATGACGGGTGGGTGGGATTAGTGCCCGCCTTCCTTAAATGCCAGACCACAAGCCGCCAATGTCGATTTAATTTTCTCAACGAGCGCCGGTAAATCGGCCTCTTTCTTCGCCTCGGCCCGAGCGACTAACACGGCTTGCGTATTCGAAGCTCGCAGCAACCACCAACCCTCTGGTGTATTAACACGCACGCCATCCGTATCATTAAAATCAGCCTTCTCAGCCCATAATTTCGCTTTGATTTCATCGACGATTTTGAACTTACGCTCTTCCGTACATTCAATCCGAATTTCCGGCGTGTTATAAGCCTTTGGCATCTCATCAAACAACTCAGATAGCGATTTATCCGAATATGCTAATATGTTTAACAGCCGCACCGCCGCATAGATACCGTCATCATAACCAAAGTTTTTATCGGCGAAGAAAATATGCCCACTCATTTCACCTGCAAGTGGCGCCTTGGTTTCTTTCATTTTCGCCTTCACCAGCGAATGCCCGGTTTTCCACATCATCGGTTTGCCGCCCAAGCGCGCGATTTCATCAAACAGATTTTGGCTCGCTTTCACATCCGCAATAATTGTTGAGCCAGGGTTATCCTTCAGCACATCGGCCGCAAATAACTGCATCAGCTGATCGCCCCACAAAATGCGCCCCTGCCCGTCCACTACGCCGATCCGATCCGCATCACCATCAAACGCAATCCCCACATCGCATTTTTCTTTTTTTACGGTCGCAATCAATTGCTCCAAATTTTTAGGAACGGTTGGGTCCGGGTGATGGTTCGGGAATGTGCCATCAATCTCTTCATTTAAACAAATATGTTGGCCCGGCAGTAATTTTACCAATGCGGCCATTACTTCACCCGCAGCACCATTACCTGCATCCCATGCGGCTTTGAGCGGCTTTTTGCCAGTAAGTGCCGCCGCCAATGCGCCGACATAGGCTTGAAATATATTCAATGTCTCTAATGTACCTTTGCCGCCTGCCACCCAAACATTGCTACTCTCTAATTCTTTGATCCCTGCACCATAGAGCGAATCTTTGCCTAGCATGAATTTGAACCCGTTATGCGTCGGCGGATTATGGCTACCAGTCACCATCACCCCACCCTGAAGATCTCGTTTCCAGACAGTAAAATAAACCATCGGCGTGGGGCCAATGCCAATATCAACCACGTTGCAGCCAACGCTCAATAACCCCTCGCACAATGCTTTATGCATGATGGGCGAGCTCATCCTGCCATCGCGGCCAACAGCCACTTTGGCGCCGGTGCCATAGGTGGCAACAACGATACTGCCATAGGACTTGCCGATGAAGGTTGCATCCTGCGGATGGAGGGTCTCGCCGACGATGCCGCGAATGTCATATTCTCGAAAAAGAGATGGATGTGGTGTTTTCATATGGGGCGTTATAATGTAAAAATAACCTATGTCATCATCTAATGATAAACAATACCTGATCGAATACACCGTCGTCGGCAACGCCGTGAAGATCACCGCCATGGACCCCGAAACCGGCATAGAAGTAAGCACCATGGGCCCCAGCTACATGGACAGGAAGCTAATGGCTAATGCGGCGATTAATAAGTTGGAGTATAAGAAGCGGAAATTGAAAGAACAATCAAAGTAGTGATTTTTAAAACGGCATAGCTTCACGCGGCAATATCCCGTATTTTATCGCAAAATGCATGAGCATCGATTCCACACCAAAGCCAACCACAAATACAACCACCGAGACAGGTACGGCAATGAGTATAAGCCCGACGAGTAAGAAAAAACTTCTGACAACTCCACGAAGCGCAGAAGAATCGTGCTTCGTGGCAGTTTTCAGAATATAACCAACAATAACAATACCGAGGCTTAAGGTTATTAATAAATTTAAACTGCCCACCCGGATCAACAGAATGTAAGCAAAGCCTAGGAAGGCATAGCACCCCCAAAAAAACAGCTTTTTAACTTTTTCTTTCACAACAACCTCCCACTTACTATGGTTTGTTCAGGCATAATATGACTTAAACCTGCACCTCATGCTGGTAAGGCACAACCTTGCTCAACCGCACCGCAATTTTGCGTTTGGTTTCCATCAAATCATAATGATTTTGTAGGCGAGAAAAATAGCCCTCGGAAAAGCCGAAGAATTTATCGAGCAGCAAGCCCATCTCGGTTGAGATTCCGCGTTTTTCCTTCACAATGTCGCTTATATAAGTTTGTGGCACGCCAATCGCTTTGGCGAGTTTATATTGGGTTATGCCCATATCTTTGAGCAAATCTTTCTTCAAAAAGGCGCCTGGGTGCCTGTTTGGCAAATATTTCATATTCTCTCCTTTAGTGATAATCCACCATTTCAACATCATAAGCATTGCCATTTTCAAACCGAAAACACAGCCGCCACTGCTTGTTAATGCGGATACTATATTGCTCTTTCCGGTCACCTTTTAATTTTTCCAAATGGTTAGAAGGTGGAATTCGCAAATCCTCAACACGCATTGCATTGTGAACTTCATCCATCTTATCCTTCGCTCGCACCTGGATAGTTACGGCAAATCCCTTTACAACCTCACCACGAAAAATCTGCTCAAACTTCTTATGCTTGAAACTGACAATCATATAGTACTATTGAAAATTACTACTGTCAATAAGTACTATTTCTTCCGTGCCTTCTTCACTGGCTTTCTCGCCTTCTTAACCGCAGCTTGCACCGACTTCGGCGCCTTCTGCAGGTTGATGCCTATTTTGCTGTGCTGCATGCCGTAGGAGACATAAAGCAGCATGCCGACCACCAACCATACCCCGATATAAATATAGGTTTCGCGTGGCAGGCCGAGGATCAGGGCGAAGCAAGAAACAATACCCAATATCGGCACTAGCGGCACAGCAGGGCAGAGGAATGGGCGGGTGAGTTTCGGCTCTTTCCGGCGCAGATAAAGCACGGTGAAGCAGATAATCATAAAGGCGACCAACGTACCCATATTCACTAAATCACCCAACTGTTTCAGCGGCACCAAACCGGCAATCAACGCGATCAAAAGGCCGAGCAATGTTGTCCCGATATGCGGGGTTTTTAGTTTGGGGTGAATGGTGCTGAACACGGGTGGTAATAGCCCATCACGCGACATCGCGAAGAAGATACGAGTCTGACCATAAATCAGAACCAGCATCACGGAAGTAAGCCCCATGATCGCCCCGATTTTTACCACAAACGAAAGCCAAGGCATACCAATCGCATCCACGCCAACCGCAATCGGATCGGGCACATTCAGCGAAGTATAAGGCACGATCCCGGTCAATACGCCGGAGACGAGAATATAAAGCAATGTACAAACTATCAGCGCACCGAGAATACCAAATGGCATGTCGCGCTGTGGGTTTTTGGCTTCTTGTGCGGCGGTCGAAACGGCTTCAAAACCGATATAGGCAAAGAAGATCATGCTTGCGCCGCTTAACACACCGCTCATGCCGAAATCACCGAAATTGCCGGTATTTTCTGGGATAAACGGATGCCAATTGGCTGCATCAATATGATACGCGCCTACCACGATGAAGGTGACGATGACCGCTAATTTAATGCAGACAATCACGTTATTCACTCGTGCGGATTCCTGAATGCCTGCCACTAACAATGCAGAAACACCGGCTACGCCAAGGAATGCGGGAAGATTAAAGATACCAGTCCCTTCTGTGCCATCAGGGCGCTTAAAAGTTCCGCCATAAGGATTTGCCCATTGCAGAGGAATATCGAGACCAACGGTATGCAGGAAGCTCACCACATAACCACTCCAGCCGACGGCGACCGTAGCCGAGGCAACACCATATTCCAGCAACAGCAACCACCCCATCACCCAGGCCATGCTCTCGCCGAGTGTGGCATAAGCATAAGTATAAGCACTGCCCGAAATTGGCAGCACAGAGGCAAGTTCGGCATAACATAATGCCGCAAATGCACAGGCGATCCCCGCTAATACAAAAGAAAGTACTACCGCCGGCCCCGCATGCAACGCCGCCGCATGGCCAGAAAGCACAAAAATCCCGGTGCCTATAATACAGCCGATGCCAAGGCTAATAAGATTCATGGGACCTAAGGTGCGTTTTAATTTGGCAGTCCCGACTTCTCTCTGGATATCCAAAACCGACTTTTTTGCAAAACAACGTGAAAAATCCATAGCTTACCTCTTGATTTAGAAGGGGAAACCATACAACTTCTTGGCCACACCCCGCAACCTTTTAATTATTATGCCCAAAAGCAGAAACAAAAAAGCACCCCGGTTAGGGGGTGCTCTGTTGCGCACTAACCTAATAGGCACTGTTAACAAACCTGTATTTTTATGATATAGGTTATGGCGAAAGGGAGATTTTTGCCATGAACAAGCGCTTATATCCTGTGTCTCGCGAGGTTTTCGATCTTGAAATTCGTCCGATTATTGAGGCGGTGACA
>CAIJLX010000049.1 GCA_903821695.1 uncultured Alphaproteobacteria bacterium
TGTCACCGCCTCAATAATCGGACGAATTTCAAGATCGAAAACCTCGCGAGACACAGGATATAAGCGCTTGTTCATGGCAAAAATCTCCCTTTCGCCATAACCTATATCATAAAAATACAGGTTTGTTAACAGTGCCTACTCAGTCGATGGAAAGATATCTGTGGTACTCCTCCAGCAGCCAACATGAGTACAAAGCTGTTGTTGCAAGTGATGACGTATAAACTTCAGGAACGTGAACACGGAGGTCTTACACCAGCGGTGAAGCGGTTTATGGAGAGAGCTGCATCTGATTATGGTCATGCCGCTGCATTAGGTAGATCCGCCTCTGCTATTGTTGTTGCGAAAGTTGGCACACGGCTGATCCGTGAATGGCGCGGTGTCACCTATGAAGTCGTTGTTACAGAGGATGGTGTATTGCTGAATGGTGAGAAGGTGCGATCACTATCAGCAGCTGCTTGTCGGATCACAGGTGCCAAATGGTCAGGACCCAGATTCTTTGGTCTTGTAAAGGGAGGGGGATAATATGGCTGGTGTTCATCAGTTACGATGTGCCATCTACACTCGAAAATCCTCTGAGGAAGGTCTGGAACAAGACTTTAATTCTCTGCATGCACAACGGGAAGCCTGTGCTGCTTATATTGCGAGCCAGAAGCATGAGGGGTGGAAACTGATTCCTACAGCCTACGATGATGGCGGCATCTCCGGTGGCACCATGGAGCGCCCTGCCATTCAGCAGCTCCTAGCTGATATCAAGAACCGGCGGATCGATGTGGTTGTGGTATATAAGGTAGATCGTCTTACCCGTTCATTGGCTGATTTTGCCCGGATGGTAGAACTGTTTGATGCACACAATGTATCGTTTGTTTCAGTGACGCAGCAATTTAACACCACTAGCTCTATGGGGCGCCTGACATTGAATGTGCTGCTGTCATTCGCCCAGTTCGAGCGTGAGGTCACCGGTGAACGCATTCGGGATAAGATTGCAGCATCCAAGCAGAAGGGTATGTGGATGGGTGGACAAGTGCCACTGGGATATGAAGTGAAGGATCGAAAATTGCTCATCAAAAAAGATGATGCGGATACATTAAACAGCATCTTCAGAAAATATCTCGATTCAGCATGCGTACGGTTGCTGCAGAAGGAACTCATCCGTTGTGGCATCCGTTCTAGAAAAGGTCACATTCTTTCCCGTGGTGCATTATACAAGATGCTTTCCAACCCACTCTGTATCGGTCATGTTCGGCATAAGGATGTTTGTTATCCAGGACAACATAAGGCAATCATCGATCAGGCATTATGGGATCAGGTGCAGCAGAAAATATCCGACAACAGAATCGGAAATAAAAAAATCCACACTCGCAAAATACAGTCGGGAATATTAGCCGGGAAGCTGTTTGATGTGTCAGGCGAAAGGTTGGTAACTGTACATGCAAATAAAAAAGGGAAGCGCTATCGGTATTATATATCACAGAGTCTTGCTCATGGCACCAAAGATGCTGCAACAGGTGGCTGGCGATTGCCGGGACAAGAAATCGACAGAGTGGTCATACAAGCAACAGCCTCCATCATCCATGATCGTGATGGGATTATAACAGCACTGAGCGAAGCTGAAATTAAAGCACATGAGTGGAAGCGGATTATAAAAACATTGAACGAAGCAGACGAGACCATAATCGCAGAGAAGTTTCTACAGCGAGTCGAATTGCATCCGGATGGTATTTGTCTAACAGTATTACTTGATACGATAGCTCAAGCTGTAGATGGCACACCGCTTACCATCACACGTAACATCCCGATGCAGATGAAGCGGCGTGGCATCGAGATGCGGATGATCGTGAGTGATACAAAGCCAGTAAGAACAGATCCAACACTCATCCGAACCATCATCAAAGCACACCGATGGCTAAATGAGCTTGTATCTGGCAAAGCCATATCAATTACAGATATTGCAAAACGTGAATCCACAGACAGGAGCTATGTAAACCGTGTGCTACCTTTAGCATTCCTTTCTCCAGAGATTACAGAGAGCATTCTTGCCGGAACTCAGCCTGCAGATCTGAATGTAGAGAAGCTCACAAAGCGGATTGACTTACCACTGGAGTGGGAAAAACAGCACCAACTACTTGGTTTTACATCTTAGGAACGAGACCGACAAAATCCCCGACAGAGATATTTTGTAGAATCCCCATAAAAATGCAGATGAAGAGAATATCTCCGACCAAACCAGAACCCAATGCCCCGCACACAGCGCCATACACACGGCACACATGCATAAGTCCTTGTATTATAAGGAGAAATGGTGGGGGCAGAGGGATTTGAACCCCCGGCCAAGACGTTATGAGCGTCCTGCTCTAACCGCTGAGCTATGCCCCCACATGGCGACATCGCAATTTATTGGGATTGAGCGGAGATGCAACGGAATTTAATTATTCGCCACCGCCATCGGAACCGAAGGGAGATTTGGCGGGTACGAAGAAGGTGCCGGCATCTGCTTTCCAGCCGAAGAGTGTGTCGCTGGCTTCTTCATCACCATATAATTTTTTATTTTCTGATCCGAAAGCGCCGCCTACGCTGCCGTCATATTTTACGCCGTTCCAACCGGGGATAGCGAAGGTATATTGTTCCGGTACGTTTTTATCGCGTAGTGAGCCGTCTGTGCTATCGAAATAGCCCCAGCGTACCCATTGACCAGCATAGTGACGGCAATAGCGGTTGCCGTCATCCCAACCTACGACGTAATATTGGTTGGTCAGCAGGCGTAAATCTTTGCGATAGCTGTGGAAGGTTTTGTACCAGCTGTTGGTATAGGCGCTACCGAGGCCGGATTCACAACCATCGCCCCAGCCTTTTTTATAATCGGGTGGCGCGTTTTTGGGCATCTCTTTCATGATCACACGGCCGGGATTATTGAAGAGGGAACAGGCGGTGGTGCTTAACAGCAATAGAATAGAAATGATCTGGGAAAATCGCATTAGAATAATCCTCCTCCGCCGGGTGGGCTTAGCCATGTGCTAGTATACCAACGGCAAGAATTATAGGCTGAGTTCCATGCTGCCGTATATTCCTGGTTGCTGATTAAGGTCATGTCTTTTTTGAAGCTGTAGATGAGCTTGTAAGTATAGTTGCCGAATGCGGCCATGCCGGAATCACAGCCATCGCGCCAACCTTGGTTGAACTCTGGCGAGCCGTTTTGCGGAATGCCGGATGCGGTCAGCGTTTGCGGCTGATATTTGAAGCCGCAGCCGCTGGTCATTAATAAAATTATCAGACATGTCACATAACGGTTCATGTGTTTTTTCCTCATGGGAACTGACGTGAGTAATACATACGGGTATAACGCTGGCAGTAATCGAATGAGTCTTTCCAGCCGCGATAATAAATATCGTTCATCACCAATTTTGCATCCTGCTTATAGGCATAAAAAAATTTGGCGACGGAAGTGGTGTTTGATGAAATGCCGGTTTCGCAACCATCCTGCCAGCCTTTGACATAAAGCGGTGGGTATTCTTCATCCTGCATCCCTTTACGTTTTGGCGGACCATCCATCATCGATCGCATCCAAGGTGCACCGGAACAAGCGGAGGTGAGAAGTATGACAGCAATGACGAGTGCATATTTCATCTGGTTTCTCATATCGGTTGTGACAAATCACCGCTGGTATGGAACCAGCAATAGTTATAGGCATCCTGCCAAACGCGGCGGTAAATCTCCTCTTTCATCAACGCCGGGTCTTGCTGAATTTTGGTGAACAGTTTGTAAAAGTCATTGGTGTTGGAGGCGATGCCCGTTTTGCAGCCATCGGTCCACGCTTTTTGATAAATCTCCGGTCCATCTGGTGGCGTCATGCTGAGTGAGGCCGCGTGATAACAACCTGTGAGTGATGTGATTAATAAAAAACTGAGAAAGAACTGTTTCATATTAGTTCGGCCTCGTATCCGTATAATACATGCAGAGGTTTGCACCCTCACGGAAACCAGACGTATATTGTTTGTCTTTGAGCGAGCGGTTAATGTCGTAGGTGAAGCTACGCATCTGGAGCAAACCTGAGCCGGTAAATCCGAGATAGGTATTACAGCCATCGCGCCACCCAATGCTGAAGCTATCCTGCCCATCCGGAATATCACGCAGTAACTCTGGCGCCGGGCTCGAATAACCAAAGCCTTTGGGCGATAAAATTTCGGTCGTATCGGGGAATACGGCACATCCCGAAAGCAACATCACGACCGCCAATGTGGAGCCTGTTTTAGCCATAGGCGTATTATGCGCCTGATTTGTGACAATAACATGACAGTTCTTTTCTCTTGCTTTGGCCGGGAATGATTACTATAGAATAAATGATAATCGATTATTGAATGCGGGGGTTTTTATGAATTTATCTATAAATTTCAGTGGCTTAACTTTGGCATTATTGCTGCTTGCCACAGCTCCGGCGGCTTTAGCTTCCTATGCGGATCAAGATACTTATGCGGGTAATTTGTTTAATAATTGGGGCGGAGCTCGCACAAAGCTGGCGGAGAAGGGGATCGACGTTACGGTCGAGTATAAAGCGGATTTGTGGAATCTAGCTTCGGGTGGTTTGAAGAGCGGCACCAGCTATAACGATAATTTGGATATCAAATTTGAGCTTGATGGCGAAAAATTATTCGGCATTAAGGGCAACAGAGCCATGGTCTATTTTCTCAATAATAATGGCAGTGGGCCAAACCGCCGTGTAGGCAGTGTGGAAGGTATCGATAATATTGAAGTGGGCACCAACACATTCAAACTTTATGAGTTGTGGGATGAGCAAAGTTTCTTTGATGACAGGCTTTCGGTATTGATCGGCTTGCATGATTTAAACAGCGAATTCATGGTGAATGATATGACTGCGAATTTCATTCATCCCGCTTTTCAGGTGAACCAAGAATTTGCACAGACAGGGAAAAACGGTCCATCCATTTTTCCAAATACCTCTCTAGCTGCTCGCGTGAATTATGCGCCAACAAAAGAAACATATATCATGGCGGCGGTGTTTGATGGTGTTCCAGGTAATCCAGATCGTCCACGTGGAACGCATATTGATTTTGAAAGCGGTGACGGTGCACTCTATATCGCCGAACTTGGTTTTACACCACCTGCTGCAGACCAAGGCGACACGGTTCCAAACAAATTTGCGATTGGTGCGTGGACTTATTCCGATCGGTTTGATGATTTAGTTACAGTTGATAGTGCAGGGAACCCCATTAAAAAACGTAGCGAAGGCGTGTATGTACTTTCGAGTTATCAATTTTATCATGACAAAAATAAAGGTCGTGATGTTGGTGCATTCTTCCGCGCGGGCATGGGCGATGGCGATACGGCACAGACCGATTGGTTCTATGCTGCTGGTCTTGTTGGTAATGGTTGGGTGCCAACCCGCCCGGATGGCGAGCTTGGCCTTGGGTTTACCGAATCACATAACAGTGATAAATATATTCAAGCGGTGGGTGCTGCAAACCGTGCGGAATCGAGTGTAGAACTATATTACCGCGATGCGATTTATAATGGCATTACGCTTCAACCAGATATTCAATATATCGTAAACCCTGGTACAGACCCTGCTGTTAAAAACGCGACGATCATCGGCATGCGGATGGATATCAACTTCTAGGTGATTCTGAAGGCTTGTCATCGCAGAGTTTGTCAATACACTGCCTATAAGTTATGCGACTTTGTATCTATTTGTCGTATTATCCGGCATGTGGTGGATTAGTGTGATTCAAGCTGGGCGCGTTCGGCATAGGGGTAGTACATGTCTAAAAAAATTGCCGTAGTCATCCCTTGTTACAAGGTAAAAATCTTTATCTTGCCGCTGTTGTCAGCGATTGGTTCGGAAGTCTCTACCATTTATGTTGTGGATGATAAATGTCCCGAAGAAACAGGAAAATGGGTGGAGCGTAATATAACGGATGCGCGGATTAAGGTAATTTATAACACAGAAAATCAAGGTGTGGGTGGTGCAACGATAGCTGGCTACCGGCAGGCGTTAGAAGATGGCGCTGATATCGTCGTAAAGCTGGATGGTGATGGCCAGATGAGCCCTGCATTGCTGCCTGCATTCGTAAAACCCATTCTCTCCGGCGCGGCAGATTATGTGAAAGGAAACCGGTTTTTCTATCTTCATTCATTAGTAAAAATGCCAGTGGGACGGGTGATTGGTAATGCGTTGCTTTCCTTCATTACTAAAGTGTCTTCCGGTTATTGGAATATTTTTGATCCGACCAATGGTTATACTGCCATTCACCGCACAGCGCTCGCGCTCTTGCCGCTTTCCAAGATCCATAAAGGTTATTTTTTTGAATCGGATATTTTGCTGCACCTTAATTTAATCAAAGCAGTGGTGAGCGATGTCCAAATGGAGGCGGTTTATGGTTCGGAAGTGAGCAACCTCAAGTTCACACATAATATTGTGCCGTTTGCGAGGGGGCATGTGCGTAATTTTTTTAGGCGCATTTTTTATAATTACTATCTGCATAATTTCACAATTGCTTCGATTGAACTGTTGTTGGGGGCTGCTTTGCTCCTTTTCGGCATTGTTTTTGGTATAGAGCAATGGATCAAGAGTGATAGCAGTGGCGTGGCGGCTTCAGCGGGCACTGTGATGTTATCGGCAATGCCAATTATTATCGGCTTCCAAATGCTGCTCGCATTTTTAAACTATGATACTCAGTCTATGCCGAAAACGCCTCTCTGCCTTAATAATGAAGAAAATCCATCCCTCAAGGCATAAAAAAACCCCCGCTAAAGAGCGGGGGTTTTCTTTGAATTTCTCGCGAAAAACTAAGCAGCAACTTGCAGGTTTACTGCAGATGTTTTGCCTTTGTTTGTGGCCAATTCATAAGTCACTTTCTGACCTTCATTCAGGGTACGGAGACCCGCTTGCTGAACAGCTGTGATGTGTACGAATACATCAGCACCACCTGCATCAGGTTGAATAAAGCCGAAGCCTTTAGTTGGATTGAACCACTTAACGATACCAGTCGCCATACATTTATCTCCTTGCTTGGCATTAAAAAACAGCCCGTATTAACGTAATTCGCAAGAACGTATAGGCGCACTCACTGCTTATCTTAATCGGCTGTGATAAGTTACCTATCTAAAATCCTCAGGAAAGTCAAGCAATGATTGCATTTGGCCAGATTTTATGTTTTTAAGGTGCCCATGAAACTATTTATCGAACAGCCAAACGCCAATACAAAAATCATTTGTGTCGGCCTTAATTTTACTGATCACGCGAAAGAACAAAACGCGGAATTGCCAGCAAATCCAGTATTCTTCACTCGTTTTCCCTCCGGCTTTGTGAAAGAAAATGAGGCGCTGGTGGCCCCTAAAGCCTCCACCAAATTTGATTATGAGGTGGAGTTGGTCGTGGTGATCGGCAAAACCGCCCACCATGTGCCAGAATCGCAAGCGTTGGACTATGTTTATGGCTATACCGTCGCCAATGACGGCTCGCTTCGCGATTACCAGAAAAAGAGCCACCAATGGACGCTTGGAAAGAATTTCGACAAAAGCGCCTCTATCCTTTCCACGGTTGTGCCAAAGGAAAAGCTGCCAGAAGGCGCCAAAGGCCTCAAAATGACCGCGAAAATTAACGGCAAACTGCTCCAAAACGGCAATACGTCGGATATGATATTTGGCGTCGCTAAACTGATCGCTGACCTGACTGAAGTCATGACCCTAAACCCCGGAGACGTCATCCTCACCGGCACCCCCGCCGGCGTAGGCATGGCCCAAAACCCCCATCTCTGGATGAAGCCCGGCGATGTGGTGGAGATGGAGATTGAGAAGATCGGCGTGTTGAAAAACACTGTAATAGCAGAAGCTTAAACTGCGATTTTGTCATCATTTTGTAACAATTTCATAGCATAATACATGCTGAATCTATTGGCCTGTGCGGTTTATCAGGGCAATTACAGATGAGCGTGTGTCTCATCTCTGTAACCTGACCAATAGGTAATCCTTGTTTCCTGAAGGAGGGAAATATGGACTGGCTAGATGTAATTGATAGAGTTTATGGATTGTTGCTTATTCCATTGGCGGGCTTTTGCCTGCTCGCCACGCTAAGTATAGCGGCGAATGTGTTAACGGGTGATATCAGAAAAATGACATTTCTGGATGTCATACAAGAGATATTTTTTCTTTGTTTTGTTTTGCCAGCGTTTTTTTTCATTCCCGGAGTAAAGTCCTACTTCCTGGATAGGAAAAGAAAAAATAAGTAGGCGACTACTTAAACGAAACGGCTCAAGACCCTACCAACACATCGCTGTTGGCAGGGTCTTTTTTTGTCTAAAAACGCCCCTTTAAAGTTCATGTTTTTTGAACTATATGGTATTTAGACACGGAGGCTTTATGCAAAACAACGTTAAAACAAATGTCATTCGCTTTGAGGAATTAGGTGGGGCTGACCATGGGTGGCTCAAAGCCAAACATCATTTCAGTTTTGCGAGTTATTATGATCCGAAACGCATGGGTTTTGGCCCATTGCGGGTGGTGAATGATGACCGTGTGCAGGCGGGCAGGGGCTTCGCACCGCATCCGCACCGGGATATGGAAATTATAACCTATGTGCGCCAAGGGGCGATTCGCCATAAAGATAGTATGGGCAATGAAGGGGTGACGAAGGCTGGTGATGTGCAGGTGATGTCTGCTGGAACTGGTGTCACGCATTCGGAATTTGCCGATGGTAAGGATGATACCGTGCTGTATCAAATTTGGATTGAGCCACGCGAAAAAAATGTGGCGCCACGCTGGAAAGCTGCGGAATTTCCAAAGCAGGAAGTAAAAGATACGTTGCCGTTGCTCGTTTCAGGTCGGCCGGAGCATGCGGGTAAGGGTGCGCTGTTTATTCATCAGTATGCTTCGATTTATGGCGGAAAACTGGCGGAAGGCGCTTCGATCACGCAGGCGATTTCCAATAAAGCCTATCTGTTAGTGAGCGCTGGCGAAGTTGCGGTGAATGGCGAAGTGTTGTATCCGGGTGACGGGGCGGAAATTGAAAACGCCAGCCTCTTGCATTTAGATGCGAAGCGTGCCAGTGAAGTATTAGTCATCGATTTGGAGTGAACATTATGCGTTACCTACTTGCTGCTGTTTTAGTTTTGTTAACTGCTCCCGCTTTCGCTGCGGAAACCTATACGCTCGACCCTAACCACACCAATATTTACTGGAAGGCGAACCATTTCGGTTTCTCCTCACCATCCGGTAAATTCGCGGATGTGAAGGGAACCTTGTTGCTGGATGAGGCGAAGCCAGAAAAAAGCAAAGTAGTGGTGACGATTAATCCGGCAAGCATCGTAACCGGTATTGCAAAATTTGATGAACATCTGAAAAGCCCAGATTTCTTCAATGTGTTGAAATTCCCGGAAGCAAGCTTTACCAGCTTTAAGGTTGATAAAACCGGTAAAGACACTGCGAAAATCTATGGCGATTTGACATTGCTTGGCATTACAAAGCGCATTGTGCTCGATGCGAAACTGAACAAAATTGGCGACAATATGTTTGGTAATCACGTTGCGGGCTTCTCGCTCAAAGGTGAAATCAAACGTTCTGATTTCGGCATGCGCAATTATCTTCCAGGCGTTTCGGACGAAGTCTCGCTCGAAATTGAAGTGGAAGCGATTCGCGATGTTGCTAAGAAATAACCACGAAAAATATGGTGCCATCGCCAAGTGTTTCCACTGGGTGATGGCACTCGCCATTTTAATGATGCTGGCTGTTGGTTTTATAATGACCGATCTTCCCATGTCGCCGGATAAATTCCGCGTGTATGGAATTCACAAATCCATCGGCGCCCTCATTTTAATCGCCGCTTTCTTGCGCCTGTTCTGGCGTTTCATCAATATAGTGCCGGAATTACCTGCCGATATACCCACCTGGCAAAAACTTGGCGCCCATGGTTCGCATGTTGCACTCTATATCCTTATGTTCGTGATGCCGCTTTCGGGTTGGCTGATGTCTTCGGCGGCTGGTTTTCAGGTGTCGGTGTTTGGTTGGTTTTTACTGCCGAATTTAATTGCACCCTCGCCAGGCCTACGTAAAATTTTTGGCATCGCACATGAAGTGCTGGCGTTTGCGATTATTGGCTTGGTAAGCCTTCATATCCTCGCTGCACTCAAGCATCACTTCATCGATAAAGACACGATTCTGCGCCGAATGTTGCCATTGCTGCTTCTGGTGGTGGCGCTGCCATTGCAGGCGGCGGAGCCGAAGGCGTGGTATGTGGTTGGTGATAAAAGCACGCTCGAATTTATCGCCACGCAAAATGATTCGCCGCTCAAAGGTTTGATTTTGCCTTTTAAAGTTGCGATTGCATTTTCGCCAGAAGCGGTGGAGCAAAGTCGTGTGCAGGCAGAGATGGAAGTCAAAGATATCCATCTTCCTTATCCTCAGGCCGATCAGGCGATCAAATCTGCCGATTGGTTTGATATGGCGAAATTTCCGCTGGTGAAATTTTCCTCAACACGCATCACACATTCGGCTGGTAATAATTTTGTGGCCGAGGGCGATCTTACCATTCGCGATATCACCTTGCCGGTTATTTTGCATTTTACGCTGGAAGAATATAGCGATACGCGGGCGCATGTGAAAGGTGAGGCAACGCTAAACCGCAATGCATTTGGCGTTGGGCAGGGCGAATGGAAAAGCACTGATGTGATTAAAGACGAAGTTGCGGTGAAGTTTAATTTGATCGCGCAAAGCAGCCCGTGGACTGCGCCAACTCTGGCTAAATAACTATTTCTTTTTGCGCTTCGGTGTTGGTTTCTTGGTCAATGCATCGCGAATTTCTGTCAGCAATATTTCCGTTGTAGTTGGCGCAGAAGAGGCCGCAGATTTGCGGAAGCGGTTCGCGTTTTTTACCAAGATAAATACAGCGAATGCGACAATCATGAAATTGATGACGGCATTGATGAACACGCCATAATTGATGGTGGCAGCGCCTGCTTTTTTCGCTTCAGCCAAGCTCGCATACTCTGTGCCGGAGAGGCTGATAAATAAGCTGGAGAAATCAATGCCACCCAGAACTAAACCGATGGGAGGCATGATGACATCATTGACGAGAGAGGTAACGATGGTGCCGAATGCAGCGCCCATGATGATACCGACAGCGAGATCAACCACGTTGCCTTTATTGATGAATTCTTTGAATTCTTTCAGCATAACATCTCCCTTGAAAATGATGTTCAAAACATAACGTTTACCTTTTTCCTGTCCAGCGTATTATAAAAATTCCATGAAACTATTATTTGTCTGCACCGGAAATATTTGTCGCTCACCGACAGCGGAAGCGGTGATGCGTCATCAATTAGTGCAGGCCAAGAAAAACCATTTATTTGAGCTCGATTCAGCCGGTGTGCAATCACATCATATCGGCGAGCAACCCGATTCACGCACGCAGGCGGTTGCTCTGGCCAAAGGCATTCGGATGGATGATTTGAAGGCACGGCAAATTACGTTTGAAGATTTTGCCGAATTTGATTTGCTGCTTGCGATGGATAAAGGCCATTACCAATGGCTGCGGGCGATGGCGCCTGCTTCGGCGGTAGGAAAAGTGAAACTCTATCTGGAATATGCGGGGATTAGTAAGCCACTCGAGGTGCCTGACCCTTATTATGGTGAGACCGAGGATTTTGAGGTGGTGTTAGAGGTGATTGAACAGGCAACCGGTTTGTTGATTACTAGGCACTGTTAACAAACCTGTATTTTTATGATATAGGTTATGGCGAAAGGGAGATTTTTGCCATGAACAAGCGCTTATATCCTGTGTCTCGCGAGGTTTTCGATCTTGAAATTCGTCCGATTATTGAGGCGGTGACA
>CAIJLX010000050.1 GCA_903821695.1 uncultured Alphaproteobacteria bacterium
AAGACGCATTGAAAATATGTTCCAGAAAATCAAGGAAAATAGACGGCTTGCACTGAGGGTCGACAAACTCGATTCCACTTTCATGGCATTCCTTGCCCTTGCCTTTATCAAACTTGAGGTTTGTTAACAGTGCCTAATATATTGGACAACCAATGGCACGATATTGCCATGACATTGACCAAGGATACCTTTACCTTCTATATTGATGGTAAGAGCGTATATACGCAGGCCATCACTCAGACTCAAGCGGATGCAATCTTTAATCCTTATAATAACTATGGATTACACGTGGGCTCTTCGGGCCCCTGGAAAGTAGATCCAACTATCAGAGGGACGTTTGAGGGCAATATCGATAATTTGCATATTGGCTCTGTCGCTTTAGGTGCGGAAAGCATTGCGGCGATGCATACAAAAAACACGACGGTGAACACAGACCCACTCGCGGTAAATCATGCGCCATTTAATCTGGTCGATATTAATACCACTGCCAACGTTATTGCTGAAGATAGACAAGTCGGTGCTGACACCTATATTACGGCGCGCGCGACGGATACGGATGCAGGTGATAGAATCACATACAGCATACTCGATAATGCAAATAGGAATTTCATCATTGATCCGGATACGGGCGTTATTGAACTGGGCCAAGTGTTGGATTATGAAACCACAAAGAGCTATAATATAACGGTAAAAGCTACCGACTTAAGTGGTGCGAGCGCCATCAAAACATTCACCCTCAATATAACTGATATCAAGGATGGTCCGGGTACTCCGAAAGATACCAATCTGGCGGTGAATGCGGTTGCAATTAATTCGCCAATAGGCACTGAAGTTGGCCTTACCGTTTTTGCTCCTGAGAGCGTCGCTGGCAAAACGACTTACAAACTGCCGCCCACAGCAGATAATAAATATTTTAGTATTGATGCAAATACCGGCGTTGTCACTCTTACCAGTACGCCGGAAAAAACTGGAATCACCAATATATTGGTGCAAGTCGATGACCCCGCAGGTGGCCGTAACTTGCAATTTTTTAGCATTAACGTTGTTGATGCAGACGTAAAACTAAATACTGCACCGATTAACCTGACAGATACCAACGCTGCAGCAAACATTGTTTCCGAGAAAGCTGCGATTGGCTCACTTGTTGGTATTACGGCCAACGCAATAGATCCGGATGGTACTACATTAACCTATAGCCTGGTTGATAATGCTGGCGGTCGATTTGCGATTAATTCGACAACGGGCGAAGTGAGTGTTGCCGGCGCGTTTGATTATAAAACCGCTACTAACCATAACATTCTCGTTAGAGCATCAGACGGTGACCTTAGCGTCCAGAAAGTCTTCAACATCGGCATAACAAGTCAAACAACCCCAAATACTGACACCAGCGCACCAACCAATTTAGTTGATAACAACACCGCTACCAACAGCATTGCAGAAAATGCAGCGGTTGGCACAGCAGTTGGCATTACTGCGAAGGCGACGGATGCTTCTGCTATTAGTTACAGCCTCACCGACAGTGCTGGTGGTAAGTTCGCGATTAATGCATCGACGGGTGTTGTAACAGTTGCGAGTGCATTGGATTATGAAACAGCTGCTAGCCATAGCATTACGGTTAAAGCAACCGATGCTGGTGGCTTGAGCACTTCGCAGACATTTGCGATTGGCGTAACGAATGTGAATGAAGCACCAGTGAACTTAGTTGATAGCAACAGCGCTGCCAACACCATTGCAGAAAATGCAGCTGTTGGCACTGTGGTTGGTATTACAGCGAAATCAACCGATACGGATGCCCTCACCTACAGCCTCACGGATAGCGCTGGTGGCAAGTTTGCGATTAATGCTTCGACAGGTGTTGTGACGGTTGCGAGTGCATTGGATTATGAAACAGCCGCTAGCCATAACATTACGGTGAAAGCAACGGATGCTGGTGGCTTGAGCACTTCGCAGACATTTGCGATCGGCGTTACCAATGTGAATGAAGCGCCGGTGAATTTGGTCGACAGCAACAGCACTGCGAACTCTGTGGCAGAGAATGCTGCGGTTGGCACAGCAGTTGGCATTACTGCGAAGGCGACGGATCAGGATGCAGGCAATGCACTCACTTACAGCCTCAGCGATAATGCCGGTGGCAAATTTGCGATTAATGCTTCGACGGGTGTTGTTACGGTTGCCTCTGCGTTGGATTATGAAACTGCTGCTAGCCATAACATTACGGTGAAAGCGACCGATGCTGGTGGCTTGAGCACTTCGCAGACATTTGCGATTGGTGTGACGAATGTGAATGAAGCGCCGGTGAATCTGGTCGACAGCAACAGCACTGCGAACTCTGTGGCAGAGAATGCTGCTGTTGGCACGGTCGTTGGTATTACTGCGAAAGCGACTGATGCAGATGCAGGCAATACACTCACCTACAGCTTAACCGATAATGCTGGTGGCAAGTTTACGATTAATGCTTCGACGGGTGTTGTTACGGTTGCTTCTGCGTTGGATTATGAAACTGCTGCTACGCATAACATTACCGTGAAAGCGACTGATGCTGGTAATTTGAGCACCAGCCAGACATTTACCATTGGTGTGACGAATGTGAATGAAGCTCCTACCAATTTGGTGGATAGTAATACGGCTGCAAACAGCGTGGCACAAAGTGCAGCCATTGGCAGTGTGGTTGGTATCACTGCGAAAGCAACGGATGTGGATGCGAGTGATAAACTGACCTATAGCTTAACCGATAATGCGAACGGTATGTTTGCCATTGATGCAACAACCGGCGTGGTCACTGTTGCGAAAGCGCTCGATTCTGCAATCAGCCATAACATTACGGTTAAAGCGGCGGATGTGGCAGGCCTCAGCAACACAAAAACATTTACCATTGGTGTAACGGATATTGCGCAACCGAGCGATACACTGCCAACTAATTTGGTGGATACGAACAGCACTGCAAACAGCGTCGCTGAAGATGCAACGATTGGTGCAGTAGTCGGCTTGACGGCGAAAGCAACCGATACCACCGCACTCACTTACAGCCTGATGGATAATGCGGATGGTAAATTTGCGATTAATGCCACAACAGGTGTTGTTACTGTTGCTAGCGTTCTTGATTACGAAACGGCCCATAGCCATAACATCACCATTAAAGCAACCAGCACAACCGGCCTTAGCACTGCCCAAGTATTTACCGTTGGGGTGAGCGATGTGAATGAAGCGCCCTCTGATTTAGTAGATCAAAATACTGTGCTTAATCTCATTGCTGAAGATGCAGCAATCGGTTCAACAGTTGGCGTTACCGCATTCGCAGAAGATCTCGATGCAAATGACAAAGTAACTTACAGCCTCACCAGCAATCCGAACAACCTATTCGCGATTGATGCGGATAGTGGCGTTGTAACGCTTGCTTCCAGTGCGCTCAACAGCCAAGGTACTCACACCATTGTGGTGCAAGCAACCGATGCGGCAGGCCTCAGCACCAACAGCAGCTTCACCATTGGTGTAGTTGCGGCAGAAGATGAGGAAGGCATCAACCTCATTGGTACCGAGGGTGATGACATAATGATTGGTAGCGCACGTAATGACGCACTCTCGGGCAGCATGGGTCAAGATGAACTGACCGGCAATGCAGGTAGTGATGCGCTCCAAGGCAACCAAGGTGCCGATAAAGTATTTGGCGGCGAGGGTGATGACACTATGTTGGGTGGCAAAGATGCCGATCTGCTAAATGGTAATGCCGGCAATGATACCCTAAACGGCAACCTCGGCGATGATATCGCACATGGCGGCAAAGGCGATGATGTGGTGTATGGCGGCCAAGGTAATGACCGCGTGTTCGGCGATGTCGGCAACGACACCATCTCCGGCGATATGGGACGAGATTACTTGATGGGTGGCACTGGCAGTGACGTATTCGTCTTCGCAAGAGCCGCTAGCACCATGAGCAACTTCGATACTATCGGTGACTTTGTAACCGGTGAAGATAAAATCGATCTCAGCTCTTTCGGGTATAACAATATTACGCTCGTCAGCAGCAGCGCCTCACTCGCCGTCAGCGACCCACAAACCTTGGTGCTACAAGTGCAACACCAATCCGATGGAAGCACACTACTCACCAACAACAACCTAGACTTCACAATCAAACTACAAGGAACACACGAAGTAACAACTACAGACTTCTTGGTGTAGGTAAAGCAGTCCATGGCCGTAAATAACCGGAAGTGCGAGAGCACCTACCATTTGATTTTTCTGCGCAGACGGAAGCGTAAGTAAATCGCGAACCCATTCATGATCAATGTCATGGCTAGTAATACGAGGCCGGCGGCGGCGGCATTGCCCTGAAAATCGTCACCAGGTCTCGATACCCAGTTAAATATTTGAATTGGCATTACCGTAAAGGGGTCACTCAGCCACTGGAAAGAAATGAAGGGTGGTGTTGTACTAATTGGGGCAGCGGGAAGAAAGGCAATAAAGGTGAGTGCGCCGATGGTGATAAGGGGCGCCGTTTCACCGATAGCGCGCGCAAGGCCGATGATGATCCCAGTCATGATACCTGGTGTGGAATAAGGCAATACATGGTCCCACACCGTTTGCCATTTGGTGGCGCCGAGCGCATAGGCGGCCTGACGCATGCTGGTAGGAACTGCACGAATCGCTTCACGCGTTGTAACGATCACCACGGGCAGAACAAGCAGCGCAAGCGTAAGACCAGCGGTTAAAATGCTGCGTTCCATGCCGAGTGCTTGCACGAAAAGCCCCAGCGCCAGCAGGCCATAAATAATAGAGGGAACGGCCGCTAAATTGGTGACGTTGATTTCGATGATGTTGGTAATCCAGTTTTTAGGAGCATATTCTTCCAGATAAATACCCGCCGAAACTCCGAGTGGAATGCCGATCATTGCCGTTACCAGCAGCACGAGCGAAGTACCAACCCAGGCGGAGAGAATGCCTGCGCGCTCAGCAAACCGTGATGGGAAATTCGCGAAGAAATCCCACGACAAATGTGGTATGCCGCTGATTGCTAATGCCACAACCAGTGTAAGCAATGTTAATAAGCAAATCATGATCGCAGCGAGGCCGAAAATCATGAAGACCTTGTTTATGAGGTGGCGATAGGTGAGATTTAATTCGGGGCTCATGAATAGACCTCGCGGAAGCGTTTGCGTAAGCTATAGGCCAACAAATTAAAACAAAATGTGATTGCCATTAGTGTAAGTCCGGCAGCAAAAATAGTTTGATAGCCAATGCTGCCATGCGGCAAATCACCGAGTGCGACCTGCACGATATAAGCGGTGATCGTCGCAGCAGGTTGTGTGGGGTCAAGCGTGAGATTCGGTTGTTGGCCTGCTGCAATGGCAACCACCATGGTTTCACCCACTGCGCGCGATACTCCTAAAACGAAAGCTGCAGTAACGCCTGAAGTGGCCGCAGGCAGCACCACACGAAATGCAGTCTGAAACCGCGTGGCACCCATCGCATAGGAGCCTTCACGCAAATCATTTGGTACAGAGCGCATGGCGTCTTCACTGAGCGAGCTGACATAAGGCACAATCATGATGCCAATGACAATACCGGGCCCCAGCAGGTTAAAACCCGGAAGGTTCGGCATAATCGTTGCCTGCAATAAAGGGGTTACGATCAGCAGGGCGAAATATCCATAGACTACCGTGGGAACGCCACTCAATAATTCCAGAAGAGGTTTGATAATTTCACGTACGCGTGCTGGTGCAAACTCGCTCAGATAAACAGCAGAAACAAGGCCCAGTGGAATGGCAATAACAAGTCCTACGAGCGAACTCACCATTGTGCCGCAAAGCAGCGGAAGAATACCATATCGTGGCTCCGCGAAAAGCGGGGTCCACATCGTATCAGTGAAGAAGGTAAAAATGGAGACGTTACTAAAGAATTGATACGATTCGTACATTAGAATGCCAAGGATACTGGCCACAATCAATACGGACGAAAAGGCCGCCAGGAATAAAAGGGATTCGATAATCCTTTCCTTGATTTTGCGGCGTCTGACCAGCGCTTCCTGTGTAACCAATGCAACCATTGCTGCTTCCTTTTATAAAACGAGCTGGCGGTAAGTTATCCTTACCGCCAGCTCGAACCATACACAAGTATTATGGTTTAGTGTACAGGCTTGCGTTTCAAAAGTTCTTCAACATGCAAACCGACTTCCGGAGTGCCAGCGAAACCGGTTCCGGTTTCACCAGTCGCAAAACGCTTGGTAACGGTTTTATAAGCTGAAGCCGGGAGCGGAAGATATTTTACTTCCGTAACCAGTTTTGGGCCTTCTGCGAGATAGAAATCAACGAAGCTTTTCACTTCAGGGCGTTTCGCCGCTTTCTCGCTCACATAAATAAACAGTGGGCGTGAGAGTGGGGTGTACGTACCATTGGTGACGTTCTCGGTTGAAGGCAATACCGCACCTTTGCCAGCATCAACGCCAACTGCATGCAGTTTATCCTTCTGCGCGATGTAGTAGGAGAAAGGCAGATAGCCCAACGCATTTACATCTTTGCTGATGCCCTGAACCAATACGTTGTCATCTTCGCTACCGGTGTAGTCGCCACGGCTAGCTTTCGCTTTGCCAACAACTGCTTCAGTAAAATAATCGAACGTACCGGAATCCGAACCTGCGCCATACAGCGTGATGGATTGCTCTGGCCAGCCAGCGCGAATCTGGCTCCATTTCGTGATTTTGCCTTGAGCAGCAGGTTCCCACATGGCTTTAAGCTCAGCTAGCGTAATGGTTTTCGCCCAAGTGTTTTTTGGGTTTATCGCAACGGTCAGTGCATCGAACGCGATAGGAAGCTCATAGTAGGTAACGCCGTTTTGTTTGCACAGCTCCATTTCTTCTTTCATGATCGGGCGGGAGGCGTTGGAAATATCGCTTTCGCCACGGCAGAATTTTTTAAAGCCGCCACCAGTTCCCGAAATGCCGACCGTCACGCGTACTTTGCCTTTTTGCTGGAATTCTTCTGCCACCGCTTCCGTGACCGGGAACACAGTGCTGGAACCATCAATCGTAACCGTTTCCACTGCCATTGCTTTCGTGCTGAGCAGCGCGATAGCGATTGCTACCCCTGCTTTTAGTGGTGAAAATTTTTGTAGCATCGTTTTCTCCTGAGTTGGTTAAAAATTAGGGGTATTAGAAATCAAATTGCGTGCGCAGCATCCAAACATCGAAATCATCATTGGGTGTCACTGCTGCATTGTCGGTGTTGGCTCGAATATAGTTGGCCGTCATCATCACATTGGAATTCGGAATCCACTTCACGGCCAGTGTTGTGTCTTTTAGTTCCCCGCCACGGATAATCTTATCATTCAAATCGAGATCGCTATAGCGCGCAGCAACCTGCCATGCACCCCAGGTTCCATCTTTCAAATTAAATGGAGTTTTTGGTTTAACGCGATCGAATCGTGCGGTGGTAGCGGAATAATTGCGGCTCTCTCCAGTCAGGAAGTAAGAAGCCTCAACATAATATCCGTTCAGCTTGCCGTCGCTTAAACCCGCTCTACGGTTTAAATCCGCTGTCACGTATTCACCTTGCAAGGAGGCGGGACCCCAGACTGCCGCTGCTTCAAGACCCATCAAGTTGGTGCTATCTACGCCAGCAATCGTACCGGTATCCACTGCTTGTGCGCTGGAGAGGCGATTTTCTGCGCGTGATTGAATACGCACGGAATTCGTTGCGCTATCGGGAATCCGGTGGCTGCCTGCGACACCAAAATGCAGCACTTTGTCAGGTTCGGCGATTGGCGCGAAGGTCAAGCGACCCGTAAGATCACGCGCTTCATCATCGTTGCTCGCTGTACCGGTGCCCGCACCAAAGCCACCAACGGTAGCAGTCCAGTTGCCAGCTTCCATTTTACCATTTGCACCTACAGCCAAGCCGATATTACGATCCGGCGCGAAGGCGAGAATGGATGAGCGTTCCATGAAGGTGGTGAACAGATCGCTGGTTAGCACTTCAAGCCCAAATGGCTCTTTGAATTGACCGACCATGATCGAAAAAGGTTCGATCCCCACATATTCAACAAATGCATCGGTGATGTTGCTGCTGTTTCCTGCAAAATCATTTTCCAGTTTATATTTGAAATCATGCGCAATAGTGCCCGATACCGATAACCGTGCGCGGCGAACGTTAGTTCCGTCCGGATGATCGCGGCGATCATCGCCGAACATGCCCGCATCCAGCTGAGCGAATCCACCGATCTTGAAACTATTCGCGCCATCAGCCGTTTCGAATTTCGGTGCAGGTGTCATGGTAACTTTTACATCGCTATCTATAAATCTTGCAGCGGGTGGTTTGACTTGGAGTTCAGCCACCGATTTTTGTACGGTAGTAGCTTGGCTTTTCGCAGCAGATGCCTGTTCCTGTGCATCTGAAAGCTTTGTTTTAAGAATTTTGACTTCACTTCTAAGGCTGGCCAGTTCAGCCTGCATTGCCTTCAATTGTTTCAATACCGCCGCATCATCCAGTGCAAATGCTGGGCTCGTTGTAAGTATGAGGGTTATTGCCGTAGTTGCCTTCAAAAAAACATGTCGCATACAGTTCCACCCCGGTGATTACATTGTGCATCATAGAGGGCATTTAAAGCATGTCAATATTTCCATAATTATGGATTTATAGATTTATCTCCGACCTAGCTCAATCTCACCCTATAGCTAGCCAAACTAACGGCGTTAAGTACACTGTAGGAACGGCTAATTTTCTAATGGCTTGAGACAATGGCCTGGAAAAAATTGCCCTAATTTTCTATATTTCAAGCAATGCGTGCGCTAAGGATTAATTTATGAGCGAAATTATCGATAATGTTGCAAAAAGCCGGTATGAGCTTTTGACAGAAGGGCATCTCTCGATTGCTTCTTATCAGAAGGACGATAACCGGCTGATCATTACACATGTAGAAGTGCCTCATGCATTGCGCGGTAAGGGCGTCGCGGCGAAATTAATGGCTGGTATTGTTCAGGATGCACAAACGAAAAGCCTGACTATTGTTCCCGTCTGTTCTTATGCTGCCGCTTATATAGCGAGACACTCTTAATATCATTTTATTATAGTTTCCTTATTCCATCCGCTCTAGTTTGGCGCGATGACACGCCGATATCGAGTATTAACAATTATTGGGTTGTTGCTGTGTGGATTGGCACTGGCAGCTATATTCCTGCCGTGGAAAACTTGGCTGGAAATAAAGCTTACGAGCATGTTACAGGCACAAGGTTTCAGCAATGCACATTTGACGGTTTCGAGCTTAGGCCTAAATGGCATTGAGCTTAGCGATGTATTACTTGGCGGCAATCCGCCGCTGATATTAAAACAGGTGACGGTTGGTTATTCGCTTCCTGAACTATTATCCGGTCACTTGCGTGATGTTAATTTGAATGGCCTAACGCTAGAAATACTGCAAACGCAAGACAAATGGAATGTAAGCGGCTTACAAAGCACAAAGCCATCCAGCACCCCTTTCGCGTTGCCGGTAACTAGCGAGCAGCTGGCAAAATATCCGCTTAATGCGAAGCTGGAAGATAGTTCGCTTCAAGTGGTTGCCACAAAATGGAAACTTGATGTTCCGTTACATATAACCTGGCAACAACAGCCGATGCCACAATTGGATTATAAAGCAGCTGGCTTAAAATTAACTGCCGGGGAATTCGAGGCTGAAACAAAAGATGTCTCACTTAACCTCACACTCTCAAAAGAAAAGCGCTGGGAAGGCCAGTGGAGCATCAGAGATCTTACAATCAAGAGTGAGATTCCTGCATTGCAAGGAAGTGGCACTGTGATGGTCGATGCAAATCACGCAGCATTAGATGGGAAATTCAGCAGTGCAGACAACTCATATCATGCATCATTCCATATCAATTATGCGCTGAACAACTCCGCCACATCGCAAGCAACATTGGCGCTTGCTACCCTGCCCTGGAATGGCGGCCAGTTATCAGTGCGCAATGTAAAAATACCACTAGGGGCAAAGCAGGCAGTCAATGCCACATTGGAAGTCGAGCATGTTTCAATTGCTGAACTAATGCAATCATTCACCGGCAAAAAAGCAACCGGCACCGGTGTTGTTTCCGGAAAATTGCCAATCACATTGGGTGCAGATGGCACCCTTACACTGCATCAAGGTATATTGCAGGCCGATGAACCGGGAACAATTGCTCTGGCACCAGATGCGATTCCTGGGGATAATCAGCAAGTGGTTTTAGTCCGCCAGATCCTGGAAGATCTGCATTATAGCCTGCTTTCGATTGCGGTCGATAGTAGCCCGGATAAAAAATTATCGGTGTTGATGACGCTTCAGGGCAATAACCCGAAAGTCTATAAAGGCAAGCAAGTAAAACTGAATGTGCATTTAACGGGCGACATACTGGACGTGGTCCGCCAAAGCATGCTAACTAGTAATCCTACAAAATTATTGCAGCAAGGTGACCATGACAAAAAATAACCTCATCGTTTCACTCGCATTATTGATGGCGGCATGCACTCCGACCGTGCAAGTGCAAGCCCCGGATAAGCCGATCGAAATTAATCTCAATGTGAATATCGAACAACATGTGCGCGTCTCTATCGAAAAAGATGTGCAGAAAACCATCAACCAAAACAAAGATATCTTTTAACAGGAGCATGTATGAAAATTTGGTTTTTATCTCTTATCGCCGTCATCACCCTAACCGCATCCGCCGCATTCGCGATGGATTTGCACCAAGCGCGTAGTGCCGGTCTCATCGGCGAGAAGTTGGATGGTTATGCGATTGCGCTAAAACCTTCCGCTGAAGTAAACGCCATCGTTTCCGAAGTGAACGCCAAACGTCGCCTAGAATATGCAAGGATTTCCAAGCAAAATGGCCAGCCGGTGGATGTGGTCGCCAAACTCGCCGCAGCGCAAATCATTAACGGCCTGGATGCAGGCAGCCAGTATCAAGGCTCCGACGGAAGCTGGAAAACCCGCTAATTAACCTTCCTCTAAGAAAAGTGCACTTTGTAAAATAGCCTGCTCTGTGTAGCTGGAATGTCGGGCACTATAGTGGATTGAATGGGAAACCATACAGTCCACTATAAACAAACTGCTGCCGTAAGCGGCAGTTTGCGCCGCGAATGCGGGCGTAACGAAAATTTTATGTGTACAGAAAATTTTTCAAGCAACTCTATTATGCTTACCCCCCAGCTTCATATAGAAAACTTATGGCAACTCTCGCATGGTTCAGCAACGTAGCGCTCAACCAAAAGGATACATATGTTAGGTACCATTTTACTCGTCGTACTCGTTCTACTTCTCGTAGGCGCCTTGCCTAGATGGCCTCACAGCACGAATTGGGGTTATTATCCTAGTGGCGGCTTGAGCTTAGTCGTTATCGTATTGCTCATTTTGCTACTGACTGGCCGTATTTAAGTGCTATATCATCTACATGAAAATACTGACCTTTGCTGGCTCACTACGCACCGACTCTTGCAACAAAAAATTTGCGCGCGAGGCACTGCGCTTGGCAAAAGAAGCTGGCGCGGAAGGTGAATTTATTGACCTCAAAGATTACCCAATGCCGGTCTATGATGGCGATATCGAAACTAACTCCGGCATTCCAGAAACCACGGTAGCACTCGGTAAAAAAATTGCAGCGGCGGATGCGATTATTATTTCTACACCGGAGTATAACGGTAGCATTCCCGGCATTTTGAAAAACGCACTCGATTGGCTATCACGGGATAAACCTGTCACCATTACAGGCAAACATCTCTTATTATTGGCCGCATCGCCCGGTGCGTTAGGGGGAATTCGCGCTTTATGGCATTCTCGTCAGCCATTTGAAGTCCTTGGCGTACATGTATACCCGGATATGATTGCACTTCCCAATGCCTATAACATGTTCGATGAGCAAGGAAAATTGAAGGACGAAAAAACGATTCAACGGCTTAAAACAACCTTGGAGCAATTCATCAAACACGTTGGCTAATTTACTTGCCTAAATTAGTAAGCATGGTTATTATATCCTCTATTATCACCTTGAGGATAACCCCATGCCATCAGCGTCGTTTATATTAGACAAGGATGAGGTCAATGAATCGTTATTCATGCACGATATCGCCCGTTTGTTTAAAAAAGATTTCGACCGCCGGGTTCGCAAACTAAACCTCACTCGCGCCCAATGGATGGCGCTTTCTGTTTTGCGCCGCTTCCCGGGCATCAACCAGGTGGAGCTCGCCGATAAGCTGGAGGTGGAACCAATGACGATTGCGCGTTTAGTTGACCGGATGGAAGAAGCAAAATGGGTGGAGCGCCGTGCCGATGGCGCGGATCGCCGTGTCAAACGTTTATATTTAACACCGCGTGCACAAAATATTATTACTAAACTTCGTGCGATTGCGCTTGAAACAAGGCAAGACGCATTGAGTGGCATTACCGAAAAAGAACATCAGGCATTGATTCGTATCTTGCCAAAAATAAAGAAAAATCTATGTACAAAGTCTGGGGTATTATGCGTTGGAAAATAATTGGCGGAATCGCGGCATTAGCAATTGCATGGTGGGCCTATGGTGCATTTTTTTCCGGCGCTGACAAAAACAAACCGCAAGCGCCGGCCGTAAAAATTGTGCAAGCAAAAGTTACCCGGCAAGATGTACCGGTTTCTATCTCGGTGCCGGGAAATGTCATTGCGTATGAAACGGTTTCGATTAAATCCCGCATTGATTCACAAATCACGGCGGTTAAATTTAATGATGGCGATGCGGTAACCGCGGGTCAGGTATTATTCCAACTGGATGACCGGTCGCTGCGCGCCCAAATTAAACAGCTTGAAGCAAGCGTTCAAAAGGAAAAGGCGCAATTGGAATATGCACGCCTGCAATATGAGCGTTCACAAAAATTGGTGGAAACACAGTCTGTTTCTCAAGCTGCTCTTGATAACAATAGAGCTGCCTATCGCTCGCAATTGGCGGTGGTGAATTCGATACAGGCAAGCCTAGAAAATACCCGCGTACAATTAAGCTATTGCACGATCACCGCGCCGATCAGTGGGCGTGCGGGCACAATCAATGTAACGTTAGGCAATAGTGTAAAAGCTAACGATGCAACCTTTGTGACCATCAACCGCATCAGCCCTATTCGCGTACAATTCGCAATTCCGGAGCGTTATTATGAGAAAGTAAAACTGGCGATGGCAAAGGCCGTGCCCGTGCGCGCGCAAAGACAAAATGGCGAATCAACACTCGGTAAACTGGAATATATCAATAATACAATCGACACGACGACCGGCTCCTTCTTGGCGCGCGCTACTTTTGCTAATGAGAAAGAATCGCTGTGGCCTGGCATGTTTGTAACCACAGTCGTAGAGCTCGACAAAGATGTGAATGTGCTCACCATTCCCGCAGTTGCCGTGCAGGGTGATGAAGGCAAGCATTTTGTGTTTAAAGTGGCAAATAACAAAGCGGTAAAAACCCCAGTAGAAGTCGCGCGCAGTTTGAATGATGTTGCGATTATCAGCAAAGGGCTGAAAGAAGGCGAAACCGTTATCATCGATGGATTATTGCGGGTAACAGATGGTGCGGCGGTTGAGGAGCTAAAACGTTAATCCTATGAACATCTCCGAATTTTGCATTCGCCGGCCGGTCTTTACCACGCTTCTGATGCTGGCCATTATAGTTGGCGGCGTTGCGGGTTATAAAAGCCTTGCTGTGAGTGCATTACCACGGGTCGATTTTCCTACCATCCAAGTCACCGCGAATTTGCCAGGTGCAAGCCCAGAGACCATGGCAAGCTCTGTCGCCACCCCATTAGAACGCCAGTTTTCGACCATCTCCGGCATTAGTTCGATGACTTCTTCCAGCTACCTTGGCACCACCAGCATCACACTGCAATTTGATTTAGACCGCAATATTGATGGTGCCGCACTCGATGTGCAAACTAACATTGCGGCAACCTTGCGCCGCCTGCCGCCGCAAATGCCTTCGCCACCCTCTTTCCAAAAAGTAAACCCAGCCGACCAACCAATTTTCTTTATCGCGGTTTCTTCCGATACCTTGCCGATTTCACAGGTGAATGAATATGCCGATACGCTGATGGCACAACGTATCTCTACCATTTCGGGCGTAGCGCAGGTGCAAATTTATGGTGCACAAAAATACGCAGTGCGCCTGCAAGCAGACCCACAAAAACTCGCCGCCTATAATTTAGATTTCAATGAATTAAAAACTGCGATCGCTGGTGCGGCCTCGAATGCGCCCGTTGGCGTCATCAGCGGCAGCAAACAATTATTTAACCTCAAAGTATCCGGCCAACCGATGAATGCGGAAGAATTCCGTCCGCTCATTGTCACCTGGCGCAATGGCGCGCCGGTGCGCATGAGCGATATCGGCCAAGTGATCGATTCCGTCGAAGATTTACGCTCGATCGGCAATATCAACGGCACAAAATCCGTCGTGATTGCCATTCAGCGTCAGGCCGATGCCAACACAATTGAAGTGGTCGAAAAAGTCAGAAAATTGTTGCCGGTATTCCGCGCACAATTGCCTGCTTCCGTACAGATGACTCCGTTATTTGACCGCTCTGTTTCAGTGAAAGAATCCGTGGTCGACGTGCAATTCACCCTCAAATTAACCGTCGTGCTCGTAGTGTTAGTCATCTTCCTTTTCCTACGAAAAATTCCCGCAACCATCATTCCCGCCATCGCCGTTCCTCTTTCTATTGTTGCAACTTATGGCGCAATGGCGTTGCTAGGTTTTTCGCTCAATAATATTTCTTTGCTCGCCCTCACCCTTTGCGTTGGTTTCGTGGTGGATGATGCGATTGTGATGCTTGAAAACATCGTGCGTCATATTGAAGAAGGTATGACCCCGTTCGACGCCGCCATTAAAGGCTCACGCGAAGTCGGCTTTACCATTGTATCGATGACCATTTCTCTGGTTGCTGTATTTATCCCAGTATTATTCATGGGCGGCATTGTTGGCCGCTTATTCAGCGAATTCGCCGTCACCATCAGTATCGCGATTCTAGTTTCTGGTTTCGTTTCGCTCACCCTCACGCCGATGCTTTGCAGCCGTTGGTTAAAACCAACTCGGCATGACAAAGAGGAATCACCTTTCGCCCAAAAACTAGAAAAAGCATTCGATAGAATGCTTAGGCTATATGAGCGTACATTGAAAGTTGTGCTCATTCATCGCCGCCTTACGCTTTGGCTTACCATCTTAAGTTTTTTCGTCACACTCTATGCGTTCTCCGCGATGCCAAAAAGCTTCTTCCCGCTCGAAGACACCGGCTTTGTGTTTGCTTCAACCGAAGCCGCACAAGATATTTCCTATGAAGCGATGGTCGAAAAACAACGGCAAGCTGCTGCAATCATTAAAGCAGACCCGGCTGTAGAATCGGTATTCTATGCGATTGGCGGTAATCGCGGCGCGCTTAACTCAGGCCGTATTTTCTTCGGCCTCAAACCACATAGTGAGCGCCCATCCGCATTAAAAGTGATTGATCGCCTGCGCGGCAAACTCAGCCAACTGCAAGGCATCAACGTATTTATGCAACCGCTGCAAAATATTCAAATTGGCGGCAGGCCGAGCAAAGCACTTTATCAGTACACACTGCAAACTAATGATCTCGAAGAGCTTTATAAATGGGCACAACAACTCGAAGGCAAAGTGAATAAAGAGCCCGGCTTTCTCGACGTCACCACCGATTTACAATTAAAAAGTTTAGAAGCGCGTGTCATTCTAGATCAGGATAAAGCCGCACAAATGGGCATCACATTTGATGACGTGCGCCAAGTGCTCTATGCCGCATTCGGCACTGCGCAAGTCGCAACGCTTTATACGCCCTCCAATGATTATCAGGTCATTCTCGAAGTGCCCGATGCAGCGCAGCGTACGCCAAACGACATCAAGAATTTGTATATCCGCAGTCAAGATGGAACTCTCGTTCCGCTAGATTCGGTCGCAACAGTGGTACAAGGAACCGGCCCGCTTTCGATCAACCACCAAGGCCAGATGCCATCTGTCACCATGTCGTTTAACCTCAAACCGGGTATGGCGCTGTCACAAGCCGTCTCGCGCATTCAGAGTATAGAAAAAGAAATGGGTCTACCTGCAACCATTTCCACCAGCTTCCAAGGCACCGCCCAAGCCTTCAAAGATTCGGCTTCCGGACAAGGTATGTTATTATTGCTCACGATTTTGGTGATCTACATCATTTTAGGCATGCTATATGAAAGCTTCATCCACCCCATCACCATTCTCTCCGGCCTCCCCTCCGCAGGGTTAGGTGCACTCATCACATTACTATTATTCGGCCTCGATCTAAGCGTGATCGCCATCATCGGCATCGTGCTGCTCATCGGCATCGTGAAGAAAAACGCGATCATGATGGTGGATTTCGCCGTCTCCGCCCGCAATGAAGGAAAATCTGCGGAAGATGCCATCTTCCAAGCCTGTACTCTGCGTTTCCGCCCCATCATGATGACCTCGATGGCCGCCATTTTCGGCACATTACCCATCGCAATCGGCTTTGGTGCAGGTTCGGAATTGCGCCAACCGCTGGGTCTGGCGGTAGTCGGCGGGCTGTTAACCTCCCAATTATTAACGCTTTATATCACTCCGGTGATCTATCTTTACCTGGAAGGCCTGCGTAAGAAGAAGTAATAAAAAAACTTCCAAAATGCCTAAGAATAACTTAATTTCAGGCTCATATGAAAAACAAAACCACCTGGAAACCCGATAGCTGGCGCCAATTGCCCATCAAGCAACAGCCGCAATACGACAATGCAAAGCAATTAGCTGGCGTTGAGGCGGAGCTGAGCACCCTGCCCGGCCTCATCGCGCCATCAGAAGCACGCGAGCTGAAAAACCAGCTTGCCAAAGTCGCACAAGGCAAAGCGTTCTTATTGCAAGGTGGTGATTGCGCGGAAAGCTTCGCCGAGTTTTCTGAAACCAATCTCAATAATTATTTCCGCGTGATGCTGCAGATGACCGTCGCACTCATGTATGGCGCTGGCAAACCTGTGGTCAAAGTAGGTCGCGTTGCCGGGCAATTCGCAAAACCGCGCTCCGATGCTACCGAAAAACAAGGCGACAAAGAATTGCCAAGCTATCGCGGTGATGTCATCAACCGCATGGATTTCACCGCTGATTCTCGCCGCGCCGATCCAGAAAATTTGCGCCGCGTCTATTTCCAATCTGCAGCGACTCTGAATTATTTGCGCAGCCTCGCGAGTGGCGGTTACGCATCGTTAAAGCGCGTGAATCGTTTCAACCAACGCTTCATCAAAAATTCACCACAAGGCGAACGGTTTGAAGATTTGATTCATCAAATTGAAAACAGCATCGCTTTCATGCGCGCCTGCGGACTCTCACCCACAAAAATGCGCGAATTATCGGAAGCAACATTCTACACCTCGCACGAGGGCCTGCTGCTCAATTACGAACAAGCCTTCACGCGGCTCGATGAAGATACCGATGAATATTACAACACCGCGACGCATATGTTGTGGATCGGTGATCGCACGCGCACGCTCGGCGAAGCACACATTGAATATTTCCGCGGCATTTCAAACCCGATCGGCATGAAAGTCGGCCCTAGCCTCGCCGGCAAAGAAGATGAATTGCTGAAAGTGATTGATGCACTAAACCCGAAAAACGAACCCGGCCGCCTAACACTTATCTGCCGCATGGGCGCAGATAAAGCGCCGGATTTATTGCCAGGCATCATTCGCGCTGTCGCCAAAGAAGGCAAACAAGTGGTCTGGAGCTGCGATCCGATGCACGGCAACACCATCAAATCACCGAACGGTTACAAAACACGTCCGTTCAATAAAATCCTCGGCGAAGTGCGGACCTTCTTTGAAGTGCATCAAGCCGAAGGCACCCATGCCGGTGGCGTGCATTTCGAAATGACAGGCCAAGATGTCACCGAATGCATCGGCGGTGCACAGGCGATTTCCGAATTAAATTTAAAAGACCGTTACCACACACACTGCGACCCGCGCCTCAACGCATCACAAGCATTAGAGCTCGCATTTTTAGTGTGTGAAGAATTGAAAAAATGATCGACATACCGTCGCTAAATGAGCTGCGCAAATTAAAACCCTCGCAAAAGCGGGTACGTTTTGAAGGCAGGACCATAGGCGAACGCTTAGCGGATAAAGTTGCCGAGGTAATGGGCTCTTGGCACTTTATTGTTATCCAAGCGGTGCTTTTAGTTTTCTGGATTGCGGTAAATGTTGTTGCCTGGTGGCAGCACTGGGATCCATATCCATTTATTTTGCTCAACCTCGTGCTCTCTTTCCAAGCCGCATTCACTGCGCCCATTTTGATGATGAGCCAAAACCGCCAAAGCGCGATCGACCGCCAAAAAGCGGAAACCGATTATGACATCAACGTGAAAGCTGAATTAGAAATCGAATTGCTACATGAAAAAATTGATGCCCTAAAAGAACAGGAAATCAAAATGCTGATCGAAATTATTCGTTATTTGGAAAAGAAACTAACGGCGAAACTTTAAGCCATATAGTTCGGCAAGAAATCCTCATGTGCTTTGCGTAAATCAGCTACTTTTGCTTTCTCACTACCCAACACTAACGCATCGCCTTTGACGGTGCCGAGTTTGGCGAGTGGAACGCCGACTGCTTTTGCCATTTCATCCAAGCGCTGCCAATTGGCATTTTTCACCGTGATCACATAGCGCGCCTGGTCTTCACCGAACCAGTAACCTGCATCGCCTTCAGCCGCAATTTCTGCACCTAAATCACTTGCAATCGCCATTTCGGAAACGGCAACCAACAAACCACCATCAGCAACATCGTGGCAGGCGTTGATGAGGCCCGCTTCAATTAATCCGCGTACGAAATCACCGTTCTTCTTTTCAACAGCAAGGTTCACAACTGGCGGTGTGCCTTCTTCTTTTTTCAGCAATTCGCGCAGGAAAATGGATTGGCCTAAATGACCTTTGGTTTCGCCGATTACAGCGATCACATCGCCTTCTTGCTTGAATGCGATGGTGGTGTGTTTGCTTAAATCTTTGATGAGGCCGACGCCGCCGATCGCTGGGGTTGGCAGAATCGCGTTGCCATTGGTTTCGTTATAGAGCGATGCGTTGCCGGAGACGATTGGGTAATCGAGCGCTTTGCAAGCTTCGGACATGCCAGCCAAGCAACCAACAATCTGGCCCATGATTTCCGGTTTTTCCGGATTGCCAAAATTGAGGCAGTTGGTAATCGCGAGCGGCAGACCGCCGGTCGCTGTAATATTGCGCCAGGTTTCCACGACGGCTTGTTTGCCACCTTCGACAGGATCAGCATAACAATAACGCGGTGTACAATCGGCGGTCATCGCGAGGCCTTTGTTTGTATCATGCACACGCACCACCGCCGCATCACCACCCGGGCGAACAATCGTATCACCCATCACCATGTGGTCATATTGTTGGTAAATCCAACGTTTGCTGCAGAGATCGGGTGTTGCGAGCAATGTTTTTAAATCGGCGAGCGTATTGCGCGCGAGATTGAGCTTTGCATTATCGAGCGCCTCGCGTTTTGCGGTGGGCACATGTGGGCGATCATACATCGGCGCCTCATCGGAAAGCGGTGCAATCGGCAGATCAGCCACCACTTGGCCTTCACGTTTTAAAATCATGCGGCCGGTATCGGTCACTTTGCCAACGACCGCAAAAGAGAGACCCCATTTTTCAAAAATCGCACGGGCGAAATCTTCTTTCTCCGGTTTTAACACCATTAACATGCGTTCTTGGCTTTCGGAGAGCATAATTTCATACGCCGTCATCCCGAATTCGCGTTTTGGCACACGGTCTAAATCCATCTCAATTCCAGTGCCGCCTTTGCCCGCCATTTCAAGCGAGGACGAAGTTAAGCCCGCCGCACCCATATCCTGAATCGCGATGATGGCGTCGTGCTGCATCAATTCCAAACAGGCTTCGATGAGCAATTTTTCGGTGAACGGATCACCCACTTGCACGGTTGGGCGCTTGCTTTCCGAATCTTCATTAAATTCCGCCGATGACATCGTCGCACCATGAATCCCATCGCGCCCAGTTTTGCTGCCGACATAAACAACAGAGTTACCAATACCACTCGCTTTAGAATAAAAAATCTTGTCCTGTTGCGCGACGCCAACGGTCATCGCATTCACCAAAATATTACCGTTATAAGCCGGGTGGAAAATGCATTCGCCACCAACGGTAGGAACGCCGACGCAGTTGCCATAACCACCAATGCCCGCCACCACGCCCGCCATCAAATGTTTGGTTTTTGGATGCGATACATCGCCAAAACGCAGCGCATTTAAATTCGCAATTGGCCGTGCGCCCATCGTGAACACATCGCGCAAAATTCCACCAACGCCGGTTGCCGCACCCTGATAAGGCTCAATAAACGAAGGGTGGTTATGGCTTTCCATTTTGAAAATCGCCGCCTGGCCATCGCCAATATCAATCACGCCCGCGTTTTCGCCCGGCCCGCAAATCACCTGCGGCCCCGTCGTCGGCAATTTCTTCAAATGCACCCGGGTCGATTTATAAGAACAATGCTCACTCCACATCACCGAAAAAATCCCAAGCTCCACGAGATTCGGTTCCCGGCCAAGGATTTTCAAAATCTTCTGATATTCATCAGCTTTCAGCCCGTGTGAGGCAACGAGTTCTGGAGTAATTTGTTGTTCAGTTTTTTTCAATGCTGCGATCATGAGATTCACTTCAAAATGTGGGAATTGCTGAGTAATACCGATTCACAACCGCAATCGCAAGTCGATAGTAGGCAAAAGAAAAGGCGCCGCATTTGCGGCGCCTTTTCGAGAAGGGTAGTTATCCCCTATCTGTCCAAATCAGGGATCGTTGTCGTATGGCCCGCTACATGGGCCACCCACAAAAGACCCACGTGCTCCCGGGAAAGGCGGGAACTGTTTGTTCGACGGTGTTTTGGGCGGCGGCGCTTTCTTTTCTGCCTCCCCTTCCTTTTCTTTCTTGTTTTCGTCTTTTTGCATGCTCTCCCTTTCTATGATTGGTGAGCAGTTTCTACCAGACCTCTCTACACTTACGAGGAGCCTAGGCACTGTTAACAAACCTGTATTTTTATGATATAGGTTATGGCGAAAGGGAGATTTTTGCCATGAACAAGCGCTTATATCCTGTGTCTCGCGAGGTTTTCGATCTTGAAATTCGTCCGATTATTGAGGCGGTGACA
>CAIJLX010000051.1 GCA_903821695.1 uncultured Alphaproteobacteria bacterium
AATGTTGCGTCACTGTGGGTTACAGCGTATGCCACCACAGTGCTATGATCCAGTTTCCACGGCCGAGAACCCATCGGCCTAGGCGATAAATCACCGCCCGTTTTCTTCGCTAAAGTGATCCAGCGTTGTAGAGTCGTGTGTGCAAGACGAAATATCTTGCAGCCATCATCACGATTACCACCTTTAGACACGTATCCAACCGCTCGCTCTCTCAAATCTATCGAATATGCTCGTGTCATAAATGGCAACATAACACATCTAATTAAATTGGGAAATACTATATTACCGCCCAGAACGGCAAAGACGCTTTAATACAACTCTGGCACCACCCGGAAGTGCAGGTGATTATTCTGGACTGGATGATGCCTGTTATGGATGGGATGGATTTTCTTTTCCGGTTACGGCAGAATCAGCAATTTGATCGCGTTCCGGTTATTTTCCAAACCGCCAGAACGTCACCTGAGCACATCGCCACGGGTCTGGCCGCAGGTGTGTTTTATTATCTGCAAAAACCCTATGCCTCAAGAATTTTACAAGCTCTGGTTGAAGCTGCGCTACGGGATGCCGCGCAGTGGCAAGCACTGCAATCACATTGTGCCACACTTTCCAAGAAATCCCATGATTTATGCCGGGCACTGATCCGCATGCGTAATAGCGAGTTTGGCTTTAGAACACCCGCACAGGCGCGGCGAGTGGCTTCGCTGCTGGCTTCCTGCTTCCCTGATCCTTCACAGGTGGTGATTGGCATTCTTGAGCTGATGATGAACGCGGTTGAACATGGCAATCTTGGTTTCAGTTTTAGCGAAAAACGCAAGCTGCTTGAGCAACGTGAGTGGGAGAGAGCAGTACAACACCGGCTCTGCCAAGAAGAATATATGGAAAAAGAAGCCAGTGTGTATGTCACCAAACAAGGCAGAAATATCGAGCTGGTGATTGAGGATCAGGGTGGCGGATTTGACTGGAAACCCTTTCTTTCACTGAATGTTGAACGCGCGGATGCGCCCAACGGGCGAGGTATTGTACTCGCCAAACAAGATTTTGACGTGATCGAATTTCAGAAAAATGGTAGTCGGGTCGTCTGTCGCAAGACGATTTAGTACTTTTTGGCCTCTGCGTTTGCTTTGTTTTTCTCTATCTCTATTGCTCTTTCAGTCGCCATTTTTACAATTTTGCTAAGATCAATGCCTGCTGATATTGCCACAGATGCAATAATATCCAAAGGTCGCGGTATTCGACAAATCTTTATTTTTATTTACAACCGGGTTTATTAACATTTTCTTAAGCTATCCGGGCTTATATTGGGGGCATGAAGAAAAAAGAACATACGCCAGAGGAGGCAATTTCAAAATTTCTAATAATTCACCTAAACGGCGAAGAGCCTCGCCTGCTAGGTTTTTATAAAACCAAGCAGGAAAAAGAAGATACAAACAGAATACCTCACTGGCTCAATAAAGCACTACCCAAAAAAGACCTGGAGATATTCGGCATCCAATCTTTGATCAGAGTCAGAGCAAATACCCAGGAAAGACCTTGTTTGGATTGGGTGAAAATGGAAGTGCATGACGCCAAGACATTCAAAGAGAAATTCCCAAATACAAAAATGTTTACAGTCGAGGAACTCTTCCAAACCGCAGAGAAAGCGCGCGGCGAAAACGGCAATACTATTCTAAAATTTGATAAAAGAAAACCGGCAATCGCGGCAATAGAAGTTTTGCAGACTAATTTTTTCTATCCGGCAGCCCCAAACTTTAATGGGGAGAAAAAGAAAGGTGATCCTTATCAAATTGATGTCTCATTCATCGATTTTAGAAAATCTCCCTTCGCGGATTTGGTTTCAAAAATAGATTGGAGACCTTCGCCCCAGAATCTACAATCATTAAGGAAGAAAGCGAGTGTAAATGAAACTCCGTCGCCGAGCGAAGAGCGCTGTTTTGCAACACATCCCAAAGAGGATGAAAAGGATTTTGCTAATATGGTGCGTTGGCTGCGTTTGTTAACCGACATTGATATTCAAGCTGAGAAGGGGATAATTTCCTATCCACGCGGTAGTTTTTTGGATTTAAGAAAAATTTTCCCCGGTGCAAACATTCCTGATCCTCCTGCAATACAAAAAACGCTTTTTTAATCCGGTGATAATTCTTTCTTAACAACTTTCTAGTAAGCTTATATTATGAACGATATGCCAACAAAAGACTTGGATTCGCGTGCACTGAAAGGAGCTCATTTCACGGAATTAGGTCGGCTGCTTAGAACGCTTTTGGATGCGCTGGAACGTCTGGATGATGCCCCGCGCTTTATCAAAGATGGTTATTTTGGCAATTACTATCAGGCCCCGTCCTTTAGACGTGGTGACCGTGATTATGGCATCTATCAAGAAGCCGAGGGATTTGATGATTCAGGTATTCGTGGCTGTGCTCTGATCGCCGATCGTATCCATGGCCCACTCCGACTGTTTGGCCGCCAAGTTGGCGAGCGCTTTGACATTTACAGTGTCCCTGCCACAGCAGAATATAAAGCCAAACTAGATTGGTATCTGGAAGCCTATGAAATCATGGTGGAGGTAAGTGGCGATGATTATCGCAAAATTCCGCGTCCATTAACACAAGAAGTGCTAGAGAAAATGAGGACACATCCTTCAATGAACGAAGGGAGGATAGAAGTATTAAGCGAAGTAAAACCAAAGTTTTTTGAAGATCTCGATCTGTTTTTAGTAAATCTGGAGCAACATTTATGCCAATACCACACCATCCGTTTTAACCTAAACAGTGAGCAGGGCATACTCTTACAAAACTCTGTGCCGCTTAATTCCGACCCACAGCTAGACTTGTCATATCCTGCACATGCAATGTTTTCGATGCGTTATGTTGGCGAAGCCATGATAGATCGTAACGAAGTCCCGGAAGCAGTATTTCAATGGCTTAACCGCGCGGTACATCAGGAAAACTCAATCACGGACACCATTAAAAACCTATTTATGCAAATTTTTGAAGCGGGACGAGGACAAGGAGTATCAGAGGATGAAATTAAGAGCCAGCTGCCGAAAGTAACTGCAAGAAACATGATGAAAACGATCCACGACCATGTCTCCAATTGAGATTCAGGAATCGCCATGATTTGTCATACTCCATTAAAGTAGAGATGCCCTCAAAGCGGCTTCGAATTTTCCATAGGAGTCCATACCTCGTGTCCTGAGTACGTTCAATTTCGAAAGATCGTACTCGAGAAAGTCAGTAGCCATTTCGGGGCGTTCAAACGTTTCGTTGATTCGGACAGTTGGGATATCCTGAAAAAGCAAAGACCGGAGCTGATCCATGGAATGAGTGTTGATCTCAAGAGTCTTTTGAAGCAATTTGACTGACGTAAGTTGCTGAACCAACCACTTTTTGGGAGATCGGATGGGACTCAGCGTCACTGGTGGATACGATCCGACACCAACGCTAACGATGCGGATATCCTGACGCTCCTTCCCAAGTGCTACTAAAGCATCAGTTATCGCGTAAAGAGCTGGGTTGTTTGCGCAGAAACCGCCATCGATAAGCTCAAACGATGCGCCGCTTCCTGTGGTAACTGTTTTTCTGTTGAAGAACGGATATGCAGAACAGGAAGCTTGAACGGCCTCCCCAATTGGAACTCCAAAGCCGGGCAGAAAGGTGCTTTTGCGACCGAATGCTTGATTTACGTTGGCCTTGAAGATCATCGGCTGCTCGGTGACCCACTTGGTTGAAACAATCCCAATACCAGTTTTTACCTCTTCAAAACTCGCCTTCCCAAACACGTCGACAGACAGATTGGCAAGCGCGATCGACTTGCCAGAAGCACTTGATTGCTTCATGATTGCCGGAACATACTTCCGATAGTATTGATGAATTTCTTCAACCGTGTGCCCGAGGGCAATCAACGCTGCAATGATCGCTCCGGTACTTGTGCCGTAAACAAGGTCAAAGCGTTTGTGCAAAGGGCATTGCAGCAACCCTTCGATCTCGTGCAAGACCCCCAGGGTATAGAACCCCTTGGAACCACCGCCGTCGAGCGACAGGATTCGAAACACGCCATCGCTTTTATGTTCTATGTGTGGCGCCATTTTCCGGTGTGATTTATTGGGGCGAGCAGTGCGTTGAACGACGGGTAGGGTATACGGAAATTGATCAAATCGCAACCACGCGCCTCATTTTGACTCAATTCAAGCTCCGCTTGAATCACCCTTAAGGCTACACTCTGATCTGATCCTGCGCAGCGAAGTTATTGCCTAGCGTCAGCAAATTACTGTCCAGCCGCAATCGATGAAGCCACAAAAAAGGCGTCGTGGAGGAAATCCCCACGGCGCCTTAAAGCAAAAAACGTTCCAATCACTCGACAAACTCGATTACTTCCTTGCGACCGGTTTTGATCTCTGTGCCTTCCAGCCGGATTCCCGGCTTGGACATCATGACAACAATAGCGGCCTGAATTAGCGGACTTTGATCTGGCCACAAATCCAGTGGCTGCCCATTGCGGGTCATCACAACCTCTATCCCCCCCTCTGGCAACTGTTCGAGATTAGTGCTTCCCCTCAAGCTGGCAGTAAACAGATACCTAACGAATGTGGTGTCACCTTCCTGTCTAACAACCTCTACCCCTCTCGTTATGCTCCAGCAAAAAAATCCTACCATTTTTTTTCTCCAGATCCCGCCATTTCGACCAGACCTCTAGCCGCGCGGCAGAGGATATCTTAATCGCTCTACAGGCGGAAAATCAGTCTGTACTATGCACATAAAATGTTACGGTTTTATGACGATTCAAAACATTTAGTAGTGTTGATGGTCGCTGTGGCCATTGGTTATAGCGAACTCCGACTTATTTCATGCCAAGCTACTTTCTTGCCTTTGCCTCAAGAAGCAGAAAGCAGGAAGGTGAGCGTGTGTTAAATACTTATTGTTAAATTAAGTGTGTTACGCTGTGGATAAGTGCAAATAACATACTGAGTTGCATTGCTTATTCAGAAAGGCCGGTGTGTAAACTATCGAAACTCGGTGTGTAAACCATCGAAGAAAGGTGTGCAAACTGTCGAAACGTTGTCAAAGGTGGGTGAAATATCGAAAGAACCGACCAGTGGGTTCGTTTTAGAGTCGGGGTATTACCCCGATTCTTAATCAATCCAAGAAGAATAAAAAGAAGGGTGATTTGGTCGAACTCATTGCTGGTATGCAGGAAGGCAAGGCGATTGCTTGTTCACTTCTTCATTTTTTGAATCCAGATGAAGCAAGGCGAATGGGGCAGCCGCCAGCTCTTATAGCCCAATCAAAAACCATCCCTTCTTTGGCCACTTTACGTGATAGCGCACACCAGTTTAGCCATCTGCTATTTCCAAAAGATAATGGGATTTGGCGACAGCCGGAAGTTCAACAGGCTATTCGCTACACGAATTTGTGGCCTTGGGCACGAAAATCATTCATGTCTGAAGATATGTCTGACAAGCTAAGGTCTGCGCATAAAAATACCGCAGACAGAGCCGCAGTTTCTTATTTCATAAATAACTTGTCTCATCGCTCTGATGCCGAGAATACTCTCTACGTTCTAGTAACTCACGATGGCCCACTGATCAGTGATTTTGTAAAATTTATAACAGGTGTTGAAAAAAGTGAGATAAGGGTGAAAGGAGAAGGCAGAAAAAAACAAATTTTCTGGAATTCAGTCGATAAAGAACAATACGAAGAGCGTGGGTTGGCTATTCCAGATAAGCTAGCTCACAGCGCTATTTTAACTGGCAAAGAACTCGTCGAGTTTATCCATCGTGAACAAGTAAGGATACAGAAGCATTGCCATACGACGCACGAACTTACTCAGGCAATGGAGAGGTTAACGGATGCCGTCGATCTCCTTGAATTGAAAGTTAAAAAAGATATTCAGGCGCATGGCTTAACTGAAGGCGGAACATTCGCTAAGAGGATTAGAGACACAGCTGCCCATAGCAAACATATAGGCGAAAGTAGATAAGATGAGAGAATATCTTGGTAGTAACCTTGATTTACCCAGTATCGCACTCATTCCGAAGAGTCCGTATGACGTTGCGGCATGGGAGTAAAACCAAATAAACACAAATGTTTATATGGCGGTTGACAATTAAACTTATGTGTTTATTATCTAGCTACAGAGGTTGCATGTACTCATCACGAGTGAAAGGCCTCAAATCTTGAAAAATCAGTTTGGTAGGAGAAAAAATGGCTGAAATGAATCCCGTCCATGAGCAACCAATGGATGTAGGATCGGTCTTAATGGAAGTGCTGTTTGAATTGAGGCGCGTAAAGGGCAAGGCGGATGAACTTTGGAAGCTACAAGAGGTGGCTGATTATTTGCGCTATCCCAAAACCACCACACAGCAACGGATTATCTGCCAGCCAGATTTTCCAGCTCCTACAAAAATTAGAACGGGAAAAGATTCAGAAAGCGGTGGCAAACGCTGGCTCGCTCGTGAAGTTCGTGCCTGGGCCTTAAAACATCGTTAAAAACGAAGTCGCAGATTATCCGGGTAGGAATAATCTCTCAATCTAACCTGCTCGCAATTTCTGAGGCCGTGGCATTATAATAGATCATCAGGCTGCGTGGGTCTTTGTGGCCAACCATCCGCGCCAGATCAAGCACATCTAGTTTCCGTGCCAGCCGTGTAAGTGCTTCGTGGCGGGTGTCGTGAAAGTGCAGGTTATCAATTCCTGTCAGCATCACTGATCGCCGGAAGATAACCTCCGCGCTTGCTTGTGGAAATGAAAACAAATTACCCTCCGGCGCGGGCTCCATCTTTTCTAGCAATTGTACCGCACGTTTGTTTAAAGGCACGTTCCGACGTGTTCCGTTTTTTGTATCGTGCAGTGTGAGATAGCGTTCATTAAGAAAAATATCCGGCCATTCTAGATTCCAAATCTCTCCCTGCCGCATTGCCGTTTCTAGCGCCAGCAGAAACGCCACCGCCAACTGTTGACGTTTGGTACGTATGGGCTCATTTTCTTCATAACCAAGTGCTAGCAGGACGCGATCTATTTCTTCTTGGTTGATACGTCGGTCGCGTGGTGGAGATTTTCTTGGTTTATCGACGTCGCGCATTACTTCCTGGCTTATCCACTTCCACTTTACGCGTGCCACCTTTAATACTGAGCTAATTAGACCAAGTTCACGGCGAACGCTGGCAGGGGAAATTGTTTGTGTTTTTATCCAGCGGGTAATATCTTCGGGGGTGAGGTCAGAAAGAATGTAATCAGCAATCGATTGACGTAGTAGTTTTTTCAGACGTATTATTTCCCAGCGCTCTCCTTTTTTTGTAGGACATATTTCTTCTTGATAGCGGCGCATGGCATCACCGACCGTTTTGCCAGTAGCATTAAAGCCTTTCGCGGCAACCCGTTGCTCCAGATTAGCTGACCATGAAATGGCTTCCAGCTTGGTATTAAAGGTTTCAGATTTATAAAAAGAGTCATCGCCTACCTTCCGGCGAACCTCTGCAATCCATTTCCCTGTTTTCAGTTTAGCAATCCGCGCCATATCTCATTCGTAATTTTTCGTAATTGAATTCGTAATTTTTTACGAATAACTAAACAATACGCAATAGCATGAAAAACAGCAAGACCCTATTAATGGCTTAAAACCTTGCTTTTAAGCAAAAATAAAGAAAATGAAAATATATGGAAAAAGGGAGCTGGTGCCGCTTAGGTGACTCGAACACCTGACCTACTGATTACAAATCAGTTGCTCTACCAACTGAGCTAAAGCGGCAATGTGGGGCTTAATAGGGGATGGAAACGTTTAATACAAGAGATTCTACGCCCGGATTGCGTTCATAGAGGCTTGCATTGCTCATATGGCTGAAGTTCAGACCAACGCGATAGTCGTTATCCAGCTCATAGGCAAGCTCCACACCGCTGCGGAATTGGATAGGGCCGCCCAGGTCTTTGCTATCATTATCCGTATAAATACCTACACCCGTAAAAGGAGTAAGGGTGATTTTTTGGGTGAGGTTGATGTCGTAGTTTACGCCCAATACGCCATATACACCGCCATCGGTATTCACCATTAGGCCAAGCGATGGATAAAGCTGATGCCATATATTTGGATGGCGATATTCGAGACGAAATTCTGTGGAACTAGAGGCCTCATTATGCAGAAGATCAAATTTACCCACGCCGAACGTGAGGTAAGTATTTTCGGCAGCATTTGCTCGCCAGGCCGCGGTGAGTAGAACGAGTACAAAAGCCAGCTTTTTCATACATTTTTCCTTGTAGGGTTAAAATTAATTATACCTTCCAATTCACCGGATCAACCATCTCCGGGAAATCAGTGGAGATGCCTTTGCCACTACCACTTGCGACATGAAACAGCGCATCGCCTTCATTCGAAAGTGGCAAATAACTCATGCCGATAATGATGCCTGAGTTATCCGCTTCGATGGCCGTAAAATGATCGCCAAACGGCGAGCTGATATGCCCAAGCACTTCTCCTTTTTTTACGTTATCACCCAATTTTTTCTGTGCAAGAAAAATACCACCATGTGGCGCGCGCACCCAACGGGTGGAGCGGGCAATAAATACTTTATTTTTATTTGCGGGCGGCGTGGCTCCGGCAGGCAACATGCCAATTTGACCCATCACCCGCAAAATGCCCTGAATACCCATCAAAATTGGCTCTTCATGAAAACGTAGCGCTTCGCCCGCTTCGTAAAGCAGCATCGGTAATTTTTGCGCCGCCGCTGCTTCGCGCAAGGAACCATCGCGTAAGGAGGCATTAATAATCACCGGCGCACCAAATGCTTTCGCCAGGCGCATGGTTTCTACATCTTCGATATTGCCACGGATCTGCATCAAATTATGGCGATGGAAGGCGCCAGTGTGTAAATCGATACCATGCGTTGATTTGGCGACGATTTCTTCCATAAAAATATGGGCGAGTTGTGAACCCATCGAGCCATGTTCGGAGCCGGGGAAGCAGCGGTTTAAATCGCGGCGATCGGGCAAATAACGTGAGCGTTCGTTGAAGCCGAATACGTTGACTATGGGAACAGCGATCAATGTGCCGTGGATTACTTCTAGCGCGGAATGGTTCAGCAACCGGCGGATAATTTCGACACCGTTGATTTCATCGCCATGGATCGCCGCGCTGATAAATAAGACTGGCCCTTCTTTTTTGCCGCGCACGACTTCGACCGGCATTTTCATTTCGGTGAAATCATACAGCCGGGCAACACCGAGATTCACTTTGTGTCGCTCACCAGGCTTTATCACCACTCCGCCGAGGGTAAAATCCTGATTTACAGAAGTTTTTTTGTTCTTTTGCATTCAGATATTCATCTCATATTTTCTGCGCCGTGACAATGTTTCAATAAATATGATACATATTCGCGCATGAAAAATATCCAGCCAGTTATCCTTTCCGGCGGCTCCGGCACCAGACTTTGGCCCCTCTCACGCCAATCTTTACCGAAGCAATTATTGCCACTCACGGGCGAAGAATCGTTGCTGCAACAAACCATTAAACGCTTCCGCAATTTTCTGCCACCACTGGTGATTGCAAATGAAGAACACCGCTTCGTCATCGCCGAACAATTGCGCGAAATGAACATTACGCCGAGCCATTTAGTACTGGAACCTTGTGGTCGTAACACCGCTCCTGCTGCCGCGATTGCAAGCTTACTCGCGGAACCTGATGCATTGTTATTGGTGTTGCCAGCAGATCATCATATTACCGATCTCGATAAATTTTATGCGGATATCCAGATTGCAGCGGAAGCAGCAGCGACTGGCAGAATTGTGACACTCGGCCTAAAACCAACCGCACCAGAAACCGGTTATGGTTATTTGGAAATGGGTGCGCCACTAAAAGAAGTGAAGGGTGCATTCGCGCTTGCTTCATTCACCGAAAAACCGGAGCGCAAAAAAGCGGAGGTGCTGCTGAAAGGTGGTAAACATTTATGGAATAGCGGGATGTTTTTGTTTCAGGCAAAAACATTTATCGCGTTGCTGGAATCATTACAGCCAGAGATTTTGAAGCTTGCCAAACAAGCGGTGCAAACGGCAACACGTGATTTGGATTTCTTGCGGCTGGATGAAAAAATATTCGCTGCGATGCCTTCGATCTCGATCGATTATGCCATCATGGAACATACGGCGAATGGTGCGTTAGTTCCGGCGCAATTCGGGTGGTGTGATTTGGGTGCGTGGGATGCGTTGTGGGATATTGCGCCGAAGGATAAAGCTGGCAATGCGTTACAGGGAAATAGCGTCGCACTTCACACGAAAAATTCTTATGTGCGCAGTGAGGGAATACTTACTGCTGTGCTGGGCTTGGAAGATGTCGTGGTGGTAACAACGGCGGATGCGGTGCTCGTCACCCATCGCAGCAAAGCCCAACAATTGCGCGAATTGGTGGATGTATTAAAAGATAAAAAAGAATTATTCACCCACCGCAAAGTCTATCGCCCATGGGGGCATTATGAAGGGCTTGATCAGGGCAATCATTTTCAGGTGAAACGTTTATTCGTAAAACCCGGCAGCAAAATTTCACTGCAAAAACACTTGAAGCGGGCCGAGCATTGGGTTGTCGTCGAAGGCACTGCGTTCATTACACTGAATGAAAAAGAATTCGACCTACACGAAAATGAATCGGTGCATATCCCAATCGGCGCAACCCACCGCATCGAAAATAAACAAAAGACGCCGCTGACACTGATCGAAGTACAAACCGGTGCGTATCTTGGTGAAGATGATATTGTGCGGTTTAATGATAGTTATGGGCGGAAATAGTTTAATTATTTTCGGAACTTTCGCCGCCGGAATAATGTGAGGCATCTGGATGATGTGTGCCCGTTTCATCACCACTTGTGTGACCAAAAAAATCGCCACGCTGGCCTTCAATCATCATTGCAGTATAAAGTGCTCTAACTTGGTTATATTGAGGATCGGTTGGTTGTAATTCATCTAGCAATTTTCGTAGTTTCGCTAATTGCCGTTCCTTAGCTTTTTTATTAAAAAACCAATAAACACCTAATCCTAATAATAGCAATCCAGATAGACCATACAAGCTTGTCCAGATGATAGAAATGCCATCAAAAATCGATGGCACTTAGTCCACCAAATCGAACTGATAGTTCTCAATCACTGTATTCGCGAGTAGCTTTTCGCACATTTGTTTGACGTTGGCGGAGGCTTTTTCTTTGTCGCGTTCTCTGAGTTCTATTTCGACAAATTTACCTTGGCGGACATCGGCTACTTCGGAGAAACCGAGGTTTGCGAGGGCGCCGGCGACGGCTTTGCCTTGTGGGTCGAGCACGCCGTTTTTCAGCGTGATATATACTTTTGCTTTCATGATTTATTTCTTCTTCGTGCTTGGCTTACGTGGAGGGGAACCGGGCGTGACAGCACGCAAAGATGCGCGTTGTTGTTCGCTTTCTTCGAGAACGCCGAGGCGGCGCGCCACTTCGCGGTAGGCTTCTTCAACGCCACCCATATCACGGCGGAAACGGTCTTTATCCATTTTCTCGTTGGTTTTTGCATCCCACAGGCGGCAAGAATCCGGGCTGATTTCATCGGCGACGACAATACGCAATTCATCATTTTCAACCAAACGACCGAATTCGATTTTGAAATCAACCAGGCGAATGCCCACGCCCATGAACAGGCCGGAGAGGTAATCATTCACGCGGTAAGCGAGGCCTTTCATTTCTTCGAGCTCGAAAATATGTGCCCAGCCGAAGGAAATAATGTGATCTTCCGACACAATAGGATCGCCCAGCGCATCGCTTTTATAGCAAAATTCGATGATGGTGCGTGGCAATGGTTTGCCTTCATCAATACCCAACCGTTTGGAGAGCGAACCAGCCGCTACGTTACGGATGATGACTTCGAGCGGAATAATATCGACCGCTTTGACCAATTGCTCACGCATATTGATAGAACGGATGAAATGGGTCGGGATGCTCATCTCGCCCAAGCGGTTCATGATATATTCGGAAATGCGGTTATTGAGCACGCCTTTGCCGGTAATTAACCCACGCTTCTGGTTGTTAAACGCCGTCGCATCATCTTTAAAATGCATGATATGAGTGCCAGGTTCTGGCCCCTCAAACATTACTTTGGCTTTTCCTTCATATATAATCGAGCGGCGGGGCATGTTCATGTGCATATACTTTCTGATTGAAATCGACGTCCATTACTGTATTAAAACCTCCATTCTTTTACGTCAACGAGTTTGAAACCAGATTATGACTATCTTTGATAAACGCGAAAAAGGCTCTGAAACAAAATTTGCGGTGGATGCAGAGCTTCAGTTTAAAATCCGTGCTCGGCGCAATAAGCTGGTCGGCCTTTGGGCTGCAGAAAAAATGGGTCTGACAGAGGATAAAGCGAAAGACTATGCATTTTCGATTATCGATGAAGATGCCAAAGTCGCCGGTGACTCAGATGTGGTCGCTAAATTGCTAGCTGATTTTGCCAATGCGAAAGTGGCAATAACCGAAGAACAGGTTAAAAACCAGCTGGTTGACTACGAAAGCGAAGCGAAAAAGCAGCTATTGGGACAATAAAAAAGCAGACTGGTGGGATACCAAGTCTGCTTTTTCGTTTAGCATCCTAATCACTGAATGCTTTTTCGAGCCGCTCACGATTGGCGTTCCACCACATCGCGAAATCTTTCTTCAGATTATCAACTTTCGCTGATCTCTCGTGCGTCCATCCTGGGAAACTCAGATACTTGCCGACGTCCGTTCCCTCCAGCAGGGCTTTCGTGAGCCCCGCTCTCGCTTCTTGTTCTCCTTTTTCGGACAGTCCAGATCTTCCCAACCCCCTCTTCATCATCTCCGGATCCGGATGGTGGATCACCGGTGATAAGTAACTGCATCTCTCCAACCAATCAACCATAAACTGTTCACACACCGCCTCCACTAACTTTTCATTAGCCATGCTTTCTCCTTTGAAAAGCAATTTAAAGACCTCCGCGTACTTGCAACGTTTCAGGCCTATACCGGCACATCTGAAACGTTTCCAGACAAGCGCGGAGATATGGTTCTATTTTACAGTGAGTGAGTGAGTGAGTAAAGGGTAGAATTGTGAAATTTTTATGACAGTTTTACTCGTCATTCCCCGAATTTGCTTGCAAATTCCAGGGGAATCCATCTTTCTTCCTGGATTGCCCTAGAATCGCATTCGCGATTCAGGCAATGACGATTATCTTATTGAGTTACATGACAAAAGCCCTCGTATTCCACCCTTTTTTAGTAAACAAAAAATCCGGTGCCCTGCGCCCGGAATATGCGCTGGATGAAGCCAAGCTTTTGGCGCAGACGCTCGGGCTTATCGTCACAGAACAGCATCTTATTCCCTTAAAGAAGATTACGCCTGCAACCTATATCGGCAGCGGCAAATGCCTAGAAATTGCGGAGTTAGCGAAGCAGCATAAAGCCACATTGGTGGTGATGGATTGCGCGCTTTCGCCGGGCCAGCAGAAGAATTTGGAAGATGCCTGCAAATGCAAAATCATTGATCGTACGGGTCTGATTCTGGAAATTTTCGGCGCCCGGGCTCGCACAGCAGAGGGAAAACTGCAGGTAGAGCTCGCCGCACTCGATTACCAAAAAGGCCGATTAGTTCGCGCATGGACGCACTTGGAGCGCCAGCGCGGCGGTTTCGGCTTTGCTGGCGGCCCGGGCGAAACGCAGATTGAGCTTGATCGCCGCCGCATCCGCGACCGCATCGCTGGCATCAAAAAAGACCTAGAAAAGGTGAAAAACACCCGCTCCCTCCAACGCAAAAAACGAGCGGCAGTGCCTTATCCCGTAGTGGCGCTGGTGGGCTATACCAACGCGGGCAAATCAACCCTATTTAATCGCCTGACCAAGGCCAATGTGCTGGCAGAAGATAAGCTTTTTGCCACATTGGACCCCACCATGCGCGCCCTCACCCTGCCCTCAGGGCGGAAAGTGATGCTGTCCGATACCGTGGGTTTTATCTCGCTGCTGCCCACCCAACTCATCGCCGCCTTCCGCGCAACGTTGGAGGAGGTGAGTCAGGCCAATTTGCTATTACATATAAGAGATGCCACCGCTGAAGATAGCGAAGCTCAGAAAATCGCCGTGTTGGGCGTATTAAAAGACCTAGATATAGCCGAAGATGAAGGCCGGAAAATACTTGAAGTGATGAATAAAATCGATTCTGTGGAACTCGAACACCGTCCTGCCAACACGATCGCCGTTTCCGCTCTCACCGGCGCTGGAATCATGGAATTATTGGCAGAAATCGACTCCGCTTTAGCATAACGCAAGTTCACGTAAAACTTGGGGTATTACTGCCACCAAATCATCGGCAATAAGCCCTTCGCCTGCTAGCTCGCCCGCTCTGCTATGAATCCATACGCCCGCACACGCCGCTTCATAGGCCGGCATTTTTGCCGCGAGCAAGCCACCTATAATGCCAGAAAGTGTATCGCCAGAACCCGCTGTAGCCAGCCATGGTGTTGCTGGATCATTCACTGTTATCCGCCCGCCTTGTGCGGCAATCACCGTTTGATTGCCTTTTAGCAGCACCACAGAACCAGTCAGTTCCGCCGCTTTTCGGGCTTTTTCTTCCCGCGTACCGGATATATCGGGGAAAAGTCGCGCGAACTCGCCCTCATGAGGCGTGAGAACCGCATGCTTATTAGGGCGGGGCTTATCGAGTGCATCGGCATCCATCAATAAGGGTTTGCCGCTGGTAGTAATGTGATCGAGCATTTTCGCTTGTTTTTCACCTTTGCCAAACCCAGGCCCGACAATCACGCACGAAACACGGTTATCCGCCAAGAAATCCGGCATTTTTTCATAGGTATTGAACATCAGGGCCGATATGTTGCAAGAGGCCACATAACATTGCATGGCCTCTTTATCGGGGGCCAATAATGTTACTAAACCAGCAGCGGTACGAAGTGCACTGATACCCGCAAGCTTTGAAGCGCCGGCGGTTTCCAGCGGCCCACCGATAACCACCACATGCCCACGTGTATATTTGTTCCCCCCTGGCGCGGGCCAAGGAAAATGTGGCAACCAGAGGTCCTTTGCTTCTTTATTGTTCATATTATCATCCTGTTATGCATGAATTATACCAGTATAACCCTGAAAATAAGCGGCTAAATCGCCTTTGCCGTAACAATTTGTAACAATCAATGCTTTGCCCAATTTGGGGGGCATTGGTATAAGCAGCTATATGTTAAACGAAATTCCAATGCAGCATACCCTTGCCCACAGCGTTTCTTGTGTAGGCGTTGCTCTTCATACCGGCGAAAAAATCTCGATGACGTTGCATCCGGCGCCGGAAAATACTGGCATCGTATTCCAACGCAGCGATCTTAAAAACCAGCCGAATGTGGTTCCTGCTTCCTATAAAAACGTGACGAAAACCACGCTCGGCACCACCATTACGAATGCTGCGGGCGTTTCGGTGAGCACGATTGAACATTTAATGGCAGCCCTTTGGGGTTGCGGCATTGATAATGCACGCATTGAACTTGATGGCGCGGAAGTGCCAATCATGGATGGCAGCTCTGAGCCGTTCGTATTTTTGATCGAGTGTGCTGGTAAAACCGAGCAAAACGCGCCGCGTAAAATGATCGAAGTGCTAAAAACCGTCTCGGTCACCGATGGCGATAAGCATGCCTCGATCTCCCCTGCCCCATATTTTGGCGTATCGCTCGAAATTAATTTCAAAAGCGGTGCCATCGCAACTCAACAATGCGTGTTCAGCGTGGAAGATGCGTCATTCAAAACCGATTTAAGCCGCGCTCGCACCTTCTGCTTCGACCACGAAGTTGAGCAAATGCGCGCTGCTGGCCTCGCCCGTGGCGGTTCGCTCGATAACGCGATCGTCGTCAGTGGTGATAAAGTGTTAAATAAGGAAGGCCTGCGCTATAAAGACGAATTCGTGCGCCATAAAGTGCTCGATTGCATCGGCGACCTCTATCTCGCTGGCGGCCAATTGGTTGGTCAAGTGAGCGCTGCCCGCACTGGCCATGGCCTGAACAACAAACTTCTGCATGCCCTATTTAGCACCGAAGGTGCATGGCGCATCGCGGCCCCTAGCGATATCATCGCAATGCCAATGCACAGCCAAGAAGCTCCCGCTGCTTATACCGCCGTTAGCGCTTAAATTAAAGTTGAAGCCTTGGGCGGACTTCGCTACATCTTCTAGGATGCGATTTTCCTCTATTTTTGCTTTGTGCCTGTTATCCGTATTTCTCGTTGCGTGCGGCGATAAAAAATCGGATATCGGCGAAACCCGTCCGCCTAACGTGCTCTATGCCGAAGCAGATGGCCAAATGCAGGAAAAACTCTATAAAACCGCCGCCGAAAAATTCCAGCAAATCGAACAACTTTACCCTTATTCGCCGGAAGCCACCCGAGCGCAACTCATGGCTGGTTATGCATTCTACCGCGATGGCAAATATGACGATGCCGAAATTGCATTAGAGCGCTTCGTCAAACTCCACCCCGCGCATAAAGATGTGCCCTATGCGTATTATCTGCGTGCGATTTGCTATTACGAACAAATTACCGATATCGCCCGCGACCAAAAAATAACCGAAGAAGCCCTCGCTGCCTTGCGTGAAGTGGCGCAGCGTTTTCCCGAAACCAGCTATGCGCGCGATGCAAAAATTAAAATCGACCTCACCCAAGATCACCTCGCGGGCAAACAACTTGAGATCGGCCGTTTTTACCAAAAACGTCAGGATTATGTCGCCGCCATCAATCGCTTCCGCGATGTAGTGGAGCGTTATCAAACCACAAGCCAAGTGCCGGAAGCATTGCATCGTTTAGTCGAAACTTATTTGATGCTTGGCATCACGGCTGAAGCGCAGAAATATGCATCCGTATTGGGCCATAATTATCCTGATAGCGCATGGTATAAACGCAGTTTCGCGCTGCTTGGCAAAAACGCGCCCCAGCCGGAACAAATAAAGGACGAAAAAACCTTTGGGCTGTTCTAATGCTCAAAAGCCTCCACATCCAAAACATCGCGCTCATCGATAACGCCGCTCTCGAATTTGGCAGCGGCCTGTGTGTACTCACCGGCGAAACTGGCGCCGGAAAATCGATCTTATTAGATGCCCTCGGCCTTGCCCTCGGCAACCGCAATGACCCACGTTTGCTACGCCATGGCACCACCCAAGGCAGCGTCACCGCCGAATTCGATGACGCCTCCGAACTGCTTGAAGCACACAGCCTCCCAGCTTCCGATTCACTCATTCTCCGCCGCGTAATTTTGGCCGATGGCAAAAGCCGCGCCTTCGTGAACGATGCGCCAGTCAGCATCACCTTGCTCAAAGAAATCGGCGAAGAATTAGTCGAGATCCACGGCCAACACGACCAACGAAAATTATTCTCCCCCGCCGCCCAACGCGATATTTTGGATGGCTTCGGCGGCATCAGTACCACCGCTCTCAAAAAAGCGTACAGTGTTTGGAAAGAAGCCGAAAACGCCCTCATCGAAACCGAAGCCGCACTCAAAAATGCACATGGTGAAGCTGATTTCTTACAACATGCCGCTGCCGAACTTTCGAAATTAAAACCCGTCGTCGGCGAAGAATCCGAACTCGCCGAACAACGCCAGCGCCTCATGCAAAAAGAAAAAAACATCACATTGCTGGATGATTTATTGCAGGCGGTAAAAGAAACGCCAACCGCGCTTTATGGTGCAGGCCGTACGCTGCAACGCTCAGCACCACAATTTTCAAACTTAATCGATACGCTAGAAAAAGCCGGCAACGAAGCCTCCGAAGCCCTCGCCCAACTTGAAAAAGCATTAGACGATATTCGTGAAGGCGATGCGAATGTAGAAAATGTCGAAGAACGTTTATTCGCATTGCGCGCTGCCGCTCGCAAATATCAATGCACGCCTGATGAACTCGCGGCCGAACATGCAAAAATTACCGAACGGCTGCAGCTTCTCGCAAGCCACAACGAGCGCTTACAAAAACTACGCAAACAAATCGCCGAAAGTCGTGAGGCCTATTCCTCCGCCGCCGGTGCACTCAGCGAAAAACGAAAAATGACCGCGGCAAAATTAGAGAAAGCAATCGCGAAAGAATTAGCGCCACTCAAAATGGAACATGCCGTTTTCAAAGTCGGCTTCGAACCATTACTCGAAGCACAATGGGGTCCAAATGGCATGGATAACGTCACATTCCTCATCCAGCCCAACAAAGGTAGCAGCATGGAACCGCTGCATAAAGTTGCCTCCGGCGGCGAACTTTCACGCATCATGCTCGCGCTCAAATGCATCAGCGCCGATAGCGCGAACATGACCATGATATTTGATGAAGTAGATACCGGTGTTTCGGGCGCTGTTGCCGAAGCAGTTGGCAAACGTTTACATAAATTAGGCGGCAATTCGTTAGTGTTAGTGGTGACGCACTTACCACAAGTCGCAGCCTTCGGTGCAACACATTTCAAAGTGCGTAAAGAAGTAAAAGGTAACGAAACCTTCACCCACATCGAAACCTTAAACGTGACTGCTCGCCGCGAAGAAATCGCCCGCATGCTTGCCGGCAGCACCATCACCAAAGAAGCGCTCGCCGCCGCGACGAAACTGTTGGAAACTGCCCCATGAATAGCGCTGAAGCAGAGAAAGAGCTTGCTGCACTTGCACAAGAAATAGCCGAACATGATTATGCTTATTATGTATTAAGCACACCTACAGTCACCGATGCCGAATATGATTTACTAGTGGAGCGCAATGCAGCTATTGAGAAACAATTCCCGAACCTAGTTCGACCAGATAGTCCATCACTGCGTCTTGGTGCGCTTGCTAGCAACGGTTTCCGAAAAATTCCGCATGCGTTGCCGATGCTATCACTTGCAAATGCTTTTACCGAAGAAGATCTAAAGAATTTTGATCAACGTGTTCGAAAATTTCTTGGTCTGGATCAGAGTGAAAGTCTTTCCGTTTCCTGTGAGCTAAAAATTGATGGCGTTTCATTTTCTGCACGTTATGAAAAAGGCCTATTGGTATATGCACTGACTCGCGGCGATGGTAAGGTCGGGGAAGAAATTACACCCAATATACGAACCATACGTGGATTTCCTCTAAAATTACGTGGGAAGAATCCCCCGGAAATATTGGAGGTAAGGGGCGAAGTTTATCTGCAGCGCCGAGATTTTGAGGCTATCAATCGCGATCAGGAGAAAATAGGTAAGCCAACATTTATGAACCCACGTAATGCTGCTTCAGGTTCCCTACGTCAACTGGATAGCCGTATCACTAGCCGCCGAAAATTGAGCTATTTTGTCTATGCACCCGGCGCAACGACAATGTTACTTCCTACACAAACTCAGTGGCTTTCCAACTTGAAATTGATGGGCTTCCGAACCCCAGATCACACCGAAGAGATACATGGTCAGTCACATCAATTAATATCAGGCATCATGGATTATTATGAGGGAGTTTATGCCGCACGGGCAAGACTGCCCTTCGATATTGATGGTGTGGTTTATAAAATTAACTCTGTGCCAATGCAACAACGCCTTGGTATTGTAGACCGAGATCCGCGCTGGGCGATTGCGCATAAATTCCCTGCGGAACAGGCCAAAACGATTATCGAAGATATTATCATCCAAGTTGGGCGCACAGGTGCATTAACGCCTGTTGCGTGCCTGAAACCGATTACGGTTGGTGGCGTGGTTGTCTCACGCGCAACACTCCATAATCAGGATGAAATTACACGTAAAGATATTCGCATCGGTGATACGGTGGTGATTCAGCGCGCTGGCGATGTAATTCCGCAGGTGGTGGAAGTCGATTTCTCACAACGACTACTTGGTGGCGGTCCACCTTTTTCATTCCCGACCACTTGCCCAGTTTGTGGCAGTCATGCAGAGCGTGAGGAAGGTGAAGCGGTGACACGCTGCACCGGTGGGCTGATTTGCCCGGCGCAGATTGTAGAGCGGTTGCGGCATTTTGTATCGCGTGATGCGTTTGATATTGAAGGACTTGGCGAAAAACAGATTGAGGCATTTTATGCTGAGGGCTGGCTGCATATGCCAGCCGATATTTTTAAACTGCCCGAACATCGAGAAGTAATTGCGCAGAAAGAAGGTTGGGGCAAAAAATCGGTGGAAAATTTAATGGCGGCGATTGATGCGCGCCGCAGCGTTCCGCTTGATCGCTTTATTTATGCGCTTGGCATTCGCCATGTAGGCGAGACGACAGCGCGGTTATTGGCGCGGCATTATGGCTCGCTTGAAAAAGTGACGCAGTTGGAAGATGTCGCGACACTCGATGGCATCGGCCCGAAAGTAGCACACGCGCTCGCTGCATTTTTTGAAGAGCCGAAAAATCAGGAGATGATTGCGGCACTTACGAAAGAAGTGCAAACCACGCCGCTGGAAGCTGTGGCGGCGAATAGTCCGGTTTCGGGGAAGACAGTGGTGTTTACTGGTAGCCTGACCAAAATGACACGGGCGGAGGCGAAGGCACGGGCGGAAAGTTTGGGGGCGAAAGTGGCTGGGAGTGTGTCGGCGAATACGGATTATGTCGTCGCGGGTGAGGATGCGGGAAGTAAGCTGAAAAAAGCCACGGAACTTGGTATAATAGTGTTGAGTGAGGATGAGTGGCTAAAATTAATCCAATAGAAGCATTACGCGCCCAATTGACCAAGCATAAGGTCGATGCCTTTGTCGTGCCCAGCGCCGACGAATTTCAGGGTGAATATTTGCCCGCTGCCGCACGGCGTTTGGAATTTTTGACAGGGTTTAGTGGCTCCAATGGCATCGCGATTGTGCATAAAACAAAGGCCGCATTTTTTACCGATGGGCGATATACGTTGCAGGCGGAAACACAAGTGCCCAAGACCTATGAAAAATATAACATGGCACAAAAATCCGCTGCGACTTGGGCGAAAGAATTAAACAAAGCAGTAATTGGCTTTGATCCGAAATTATTTACGCTGCGGCAATTGGCGGCTTGGGAAAAACAAGGCATCAAACTAAAGCCAGTGCCGAATTTGGTGGATGCCATTTGGCAACATCGCCCTGCCTACCCGGCGGATAAAGCATTTGCCTATCCGCTTAAATATGCGGGTGAAAGCAGTGATGCAAAAATTAAACGTGTGTTGAAAAATTTAGCTGCAGATGCGCTATTTATTGCTGCACCGGATTCCGTTTGCTGGCTACTCAATATTCGCGGCAATGATATTCCACACACGCCGTTTTTAAATGCGACGGCGTTGTTGCATAAAACGGGCAAGATTACGTTGTTTGTTGATGCAAAGAAAATTCCCAAAGGATTGCTCGGTAAAAATGTAACGATTGCGTCATCTTCTGGGGTAAAAGGAACGGTACAAATAGATCCTGCGCAAACTTCCGTGTGGTGGACAGCTCAGTTTAAAAAAACTGTTGAAGCGACGGATCCGATACAAGCGATGAAGGCGCGTAAAAATGACACGGAAGCCAACGGCATTCGTGCGGCGCATGTGCGTGATGGGGCAGCGCTTTCGAGCTTTTTATGTTGGCTGGATACACATTGGCAGAGCCAAGAAATTACCGAAGTGTCGGCGGCAGAAAAATTGAAAACATTTCGTGCGGCGCAACCATTGTTCAAAGATTTAAGCTTCGGCACGATTGCTGGCATGGGCAGCAATGGCGCAATTGTGCATTATCATGCGACCGCGAAAACGGCGAAGAAATTGAAGCACGGACTATTCCTGCTCGATTCCGGTGGGCAATATTGGGATGGCACAACGGATGTTACGCGCACTATTGCATTAGGCGCACCGACAGACGAACAAAAAGAAGATTTTACGCGTGTGCTGAAAGGCCATATCGCGCTTGGCTCGGCGGTGTTTCCGAAAGGTGTAACGGGTTCGGAATTAGATGCATTGGCACGGATGCCATTATGGCATGTGCATAAAGATTATGATCATGGCACGGGGCATGGCGTTGGCTGTTATTTGAGTGTGCATGAAGGCCCGCAAAGCATCAGTCGCCGGGCGAATAATGTGGCGCTGGAACCGGGCATGGTGATTTCGAATGAGCCTGGTTTTTATAAAGCGGGTGAATATGGAATTCGTATTGAAAACTTGGTACTAGTTGAAGCGGTTCACACAAAATTCCTGCGCTTTGAAACGTTAACCATGGCCCCGATTGATCGCCGATTGATTGATAAAGATCTGCTCAATTCGGATGAAATCAATTGGCTCGATAATTATCATATGCGTGTCTTGAATACGCTGGTACCACTGGTAGATAAGAAAACTGCAATCTGGCTTAAAAAAATGTGCGCGAAGATTTAACTTTGATATTCGTCATTTCGACCACTTGGGAGAAATCTGTGAACTAGCGCTTCAGATTTCTCACTACGTTCGAAATGACGGAAGTTTATTATTCTACGCGTGACCTACTACATCAGAAATACGATATGGATCTACACCCAACAATTTATTCGAGAGCAGCCATTTATCGGTTGGGTTATCGCCGAATAATAAATCTTCCGTCGCAGGAACGGTGATCCAGCTATTGGCTTGGAGTTCTTGTTCCAATTGACCTGCTGTCCAACCTGCATGGCCGAGCACTAATAATTTTTGTGCTGGCCCTTTGCCGAGTGTTGTATCTCGTAAAATATCCAAGCTTGAAGTCACGGATACTGCGCTATTAAGCGAAGTGGTGCCATCACCGCTATATTCGGCAGAGTGCAAAACATAGCCGCGTGCAGTATCAATTGGGCCACCGAAATGTACGGGTTGATCAACCATGCCTTCTTCTATCGGCAATTTAAAATGCTCCAGCACACCGTGCAGCGAAATATGCTGCATTGGTTGGTTGATGATAAAACCCATCGCGCCTTCTGCATTATGCGTGGCGAGATAGATCACCGAACGGTGGAAACATGAAAATTGGATCTGCGGTGTCGCTACCAGCAATTGTCCAGTAAGGTAACCGTCAGTGGTGGTTGGAAGGTAGATGTCTTTGTTGGCCATACTAGAAATATAGTACGGATTCAGCCCGAATCAAGGAGACTAGTTTTTCTATTAACAGCTTGCGTGGAAAATGGCTGCGCGTGCAAAGCATGATCTTCCGCTTAAATGGTTGATTTTGAAACGGAATATACACAATGTCCGCATGCTCTTTACCAATCGCCAGTTGTGGCATCAGCGTCACCGCCACACCGCTTGCCACCATCTGCCGTAGCGTTTCGAGACTCGTCGCGCGGAAATTGTCCGTTTCCTTCGCCCCCACCCGCTGACAAAGTGCCAAAGCCTGATCCCGCAAACAATGCCCCTCATCCAGCAACAAGATAGGTTGTGCCGCAATATCTTCAGCCGTTACCGTTTTCTTTTCCGCCAGCGCATGCCTACGTGGAACGGCCAATAAAAATGCTTCCGAAAAAAGTGATTTAGCGGCGATACCAGATTCCTCTACAGGCGCCGCGATAAATGCCGCATCCAGTTTTCCTTCTTTCAATTGACTCAGCAAAACATTGGTTTTTTCCTCTACCAGCAGTAATTTTAGCTTTGGAAACGCCGCGTTTATTTTGGGCACTACCAGCGGAAATAAATAAGGCGCCAATGTCGGAAATGCCCCCAGCCTCAACTCCCCCGCCAGCGGATCATTGCTTTCCTTGGCATAGGCAATGAGCTGATCCGTCTGCGCTAATATTTCCCGGGCTTTGGCGGCGATTTCATGGCCAGCCTCCGTCAACATTACTTGCTTTCCCCGTTCGATTAAGGTGACGCCGAGGGTCTCCTCCAGCTTTTTGAGCTGCATCGAAAGTGTCGGCTGGCTGACAAAACATGCCTCCGCCGCCCGTCCGAAATGGCGCAAATCTGCGACGGCAACGAGATATTTAAGATCGCGGAGGTTCATTGATAGATTATATCTATCGTTATTATAAAATCAATCGATTATACTTATAGAACTTCTCGGCATATAAACACTCTCAGAACCCACAACCAACCAACTAAAGGAGTTTTACTATGTTAGGCATCGGCGCAAAGTTTCCAGAATTTAATCTGAAAGCAGCAGTTTCAAACGATATCACCACCGCATTCAAAGATATCACCAACAAAAGCTATAAAGGCAAATGGCTAGTCGTATTCTTCTGGCCAAAAGATTTCACCTTTGTGTGCCCTACCGAAATTGCGGAATTCGGCAAACTGAACAAAGATTTCGCCGATCGCGATGCGCAAGTATTGGGCGCAAGTATCGATAGTGAATTCGTGCACCTCGCATGGCGCCAGAACCACAAAGATCTAAATAATCTGCCCTTCCCAATGCTGGCTGATGTGAAGCGTGAGCTTTCTACCGCACTTGGCATTCTCGATCCCGCGGAAGGTGTCGCACAACGCGCAACCTATATCGTCGATCCGGAAGGCATCGTGCGCTTCGTGATGGTGACCGATTTAAATGTCGGCCGCAACGTGAAGGAAGTCATCCGCGTGCTGGATGCATTGCAGACCGATGAACTCTGCCCATGCAACTGGGAAAAAGGCAAAGACACGCTGAAGGTGGCCTAAAGGCCGATGAGGGATGAATGGATGAGTGATAAGCTAATCCGTTCATCCCTCATCCAATCATCTTTCATCACATTTTGGAGAAACCTATGTCGCTCGAACAACTCAAAGATCAATTACCCGATTATGCCAAAGATATACGCCTTAATCTAAGCAGTGTCTTAACTGCCGAAGGCGCAACAGATTTGAGCATCAACCAAATTCACGGCGTTGCACTTTCTTCCGCCTATGCCACACGGAATCAGACAGTGATTGCGGCAATCAAAGCCGAAGTGTCACTCTCCGATGCCGAACATGAGGCAGCTAAAGCCGCCGCAACCATTATGGGCATGAACAATATTTATTACCGCTTCGTGCATTTAGTGGGCGATGAAGAATACAAAAAAATGCCCGCCAAACTCCGCATGAACGTGATCGGGGCCCCCGGCATTCCAAAAGTGGATTTTGAGCTTTATTCACTCGCCGTTTCCGCCATCAACGGCTGCGGCATGTGCATCGAAGCGCATAACCATGAAGTGTTAAAAGCCGGTGTAACGAAATTAGGCATCCAATCCGCCATCCGGATTGCAGCGGTAATTAACGCGACGGCCCAGGGGCTGGCGATTGCTGATTAACAAGGATAAGGTTTGCAGGATAAAGCTTGTTTAAATCTAAAGATGTGCCTGGTGGAAAGCGATACACAATAAATTTATCCTGTGAGAATCTTGCCTCACCGAGCCCATTCCCGAAAGTATATTGACGTTTGGCTGGAAATATATCTTTAAACATTTCAGGTGCGGATTCGGTATTTAGTACCGCATAGACATTTCCAGCACCGATTACCTTTCCAATACCATTTTTATTTACAGATAGTGAGGTGTAGGTATCAACCCCTACTCCGGTAAGCTCTGGGTGTTTTTCGATCATAGTGAGCAGCCGGCCTAGCCGCTCAAACTCGCCCAGATGCATGTCATAAATAGTATGAGGAAAAATGGCCAAGCCAGGATTCATTCTTGCTCGTACTTTTTCTGGCTCGTGTGAACGACCACCAGTAGGCATTATCTTTCCGATAAGCGCTGTTGAGGCGGAATTGGTGCCAATGACACAATTTCCTTCTTGTGCCGCTTTCATAAATGCTTCCAGTGTAAGTTTGCCAGCTTGCAGCGCATCCCACAGATCGTCCTGATCACCACCTGGCAAAAGGATTAAATCTGCGCGGGAAATTAAGGTCGCATTATCTTTATCGTTATAGTCACCTATGTGACCGATATAATTCACCTTACTGGTTGGAGAAAGATAATTGATGATGCTTATATAGCGTGCACCCGTCTCATCTGCTTTCTGGCCAGATGCACCTGTAATAACAACAGTCGTAGGAGATTCTTTACCCGTTTGACGAAAACACTCCGCAAAATATCCATGTGCATCGACCGTTTCTTTAGAGAAAATACTAATCGGCGCATCACAGCGCACCACATCTGAATTTGGTGCAAATACCTCATCACCAACTGTGCCGCCACCGGCAATAATAAAATGACTATGTTTTACTTTTGTTTGCGTCTGACGCTCCGCGCCAATTTCCTGCCCTATATTATTGCGAGCAGTTTCCGCACATAATGCCAAAGAGTTCAAAGATAAACCCAATAATCTCCGCCAGCCAATCATGGATAAAGGCTCCTTTACTCATGTGACTATAATCCCAATTTGGTAAATAAATCGTTAAGCAAAACAGAAAGTTGGACTGAATTTACTTTCTGCGCCAAAACACCAGAAAACCGGCAAAAAGTAGCCCAAATGGCCCGAACCATAGCAATAATGTGCCTATTTCCAGCGGCGGAGTAGTGGCAATTTCCGCGCCATAGCGGGTTTCTAGGTAGGCGATTATTTGGGCATCGGTGGCGCCAGCCGTGATTTTTTCGCGGATGAGTTTGCGCATGTCTTGGGCGATGGCGGCGTCGGATTCGCTTAAAGGCTGACCCTGGCAAACGACGCATTTGAGTTCGCGGAAGAGGGTTTGGGCGCGCGCTTCCTGGGCAGCATCAGGCAGGGTTTGGTCGATGGTGAAGGCGGAGAGGATGAGGATTAAACTGATGGCCAGAAGTTTGCTCATTTTAACCTGTCCAAAATATCATGCTCAATTTGGTCTTCGGTCAGTGGCCCTTTGAAATGGGCGATGATGCGGCGGTCTTTGGAAATTAAAAAACTTTCCGGTGTACCGCTGATGCCTAATTCAAGCCCAAGCATACCATCGTCATAACCAATTTTTTGATAGGGGCTGCCCGCTTGCTTTAGCCAGGTCTGAAGCGCTTCCGGTTTATCTTTCCAGGCAACGCCATAAATCGGAATTTTTTTGGCGAGTTTGACCAATAACGGGTGCTCGATTTTACATGCCGCACACCAAGAGGCGGTGATATGAAGTAGCGATGCGCCCTTGATATCGTTATTGCTAAGCCCATTGATGGCAAAGCTTGGCAAGGCCCGATCGACCACAACCGAAGGCGGCTGCGTAACCATTTTTAAGTTTTGCTGAAGCAAGGAATAGAGCATCGCCGCGAGTGCGATTAATAGGATGAGCGGAAGAAAATACACCCAACGTTTCATCGCTTCCTCCGAAGCGCAACGCCCAACGCGCCGCCAAGAGCCATCAACGCCGCGCCACCCCAAATGCCAAACATCATCGGCCGCCAATAAATGCGAACGGCGAAGCTATTATGTTTTAAATCGCGATCGCCGATCACCAGATAGAGATCACCATTCCAACGTCTGGCTAATGCAGTCTCATTTGTCTTTTGCCCTTCCACAGGGAAATAGCGGGTTTGTGGATAGAGGTCGGAAAGGCGGCTGCCATATTGCGCGATGAAATGACCCTCGCGCGCAATGTAATTATCGCCATCGACCGCTTTTACTTCCTGTAATTTTATTTCGTAACCAGCGAACTTCGTGGTGTCGCCGATTTTCATATTGAGTTCTTGCTGCGTGCCTAAGGCAAAATGGATAACAATAGAAAGTGCGACGATAGCAACGCCCACATGCGCAAGCCACATCGGCCAAATGTTTTTTTGGCGTGGAATATTGAGCGCCATGCTGATCACAAGCCATAAAGCACCCCATAGGCTTAAAAATGGAATGACTTCGTGAATAAAAATGAGGCAGATACCAAGCGCGATGATCGGCGGCAAGAGCATTTTCTGTTTCGGCTTATCCTTGCGCCAAGCAATTCCGCTGCCAATGGCGCAGAGTGCTAATGTAAGGCCTGCGATAGGATTAAAGGTTGTATTGAAATACGGTGTGCCGACAGAAATAGAACCGAGATTGAAGGCATGCATGAATAATGGATAGAGCGTGCCGATTAAAACGGTGACGCATAATGTCATCAGCAATAAATTATTGAGTAGCAAAAAACCTTCGCGGGAGAAGAGGCCGTAATTTTCGGTTGGCTTGATGCGTGCACCGTTCATCGCAAACAATACAAATGCGCTACCGATAAAAATCGTCAGCAATAATAAAATGCCTAATCCGCGGCCGGGATCTAACGCGAAACTATGCACCGAACTGAGCACACCGGAACGCACAAGAAAAAACCCGATGAGACCTAATGCAAACGTCAGAACCGCTAGCATAATAGACCAACGAATTTGTGCGCCCTGCACTTCAACGACGCGCAAACTATGAATAAGTGCGGTACCGGCAAGCCATGGAAGCAGCGATGCGTTTTCGACCGGATCCCAGAACCAGAAACCGCCCCACCCTAATTCGCGATACGCCCACCAACTGCCGAGTGTGATGCCTATAGTGAGCAACACCCACGCAATTTGCATGTAGGGGCGCAATTCTTTTGCCCAGCGTTTCGCATCTTTGGGCAACATCAAAACGGCAACAGCGTGGCTGAAGGCAAGCGAGAAAAAAACATAACCCGCATACAGCATCGGCGGATGCATCGCGAGGCCGATATCCTGCAAAATAGGGTTAAGACCGTTGCCTTCAAAAGGCGTTGGGAATAAACGAACGAAGGGATTGGAGGTGAAGATGGTGAAGGCTGAAAAACCGGCAATCAGCGCACCTTGGCTGCCCAATACGCGCAACATGAAAGGGCTTTTTTGACGGAAGGCGAAGAAAAGATAAAGACAGCTAAGTGCGGCTAGAAACCAGGTGAATAAAAGGATTGAGCCTTCGTGATTCGCCCATGTGCCCGAAATTTTATAGATAAGTGGTTTGCTGCTGTGGGAATGTTCCGCCACCAACTCCACCGAAAAATCAGAGATAGCGAAAGAATAGACCAATGCGCCGAAGGCAAGGCTTGCTAAAATGCCCGAAACAATTGTCGCAGCGCAGACATATTCTTTGTATTTCCCGAACAGGCCAAAGGTCTGCACCAATCCCATCAATAGCAATAATTGCAAACAAGTTGCGCCGATAAGCGGTATCATGGTTTGATGCCTTTAGTTTGCACTTGCTGTTTCCAGTGTCCGGACTTTTTAATCGCCGCAGCAACTTCCGGCGGCATATAATTTTCATCATGCTTTGCCAGCAAATTAGTGGCGATAAATTGTCCGTTTATGAAATTACCTTCGGCCACAATCCCCTGCCCTTCGCGGAACAAACCGGGCGTGATGCCCTGATAGGTGATGTGGATTGTGTGTGCGGTATCAGTGACCTCAAACTCAATTTTATCTTTTTCTTTTTTGACCGATTTTTCGACTACTAATCCGCCAATGCGGATGCGCTGTTCGGGCCCCGGCTTTTTTACGAGTAGTTCAGAAGGACTATAGAAAAACACGATATTTTCTTTGAGCGCCGAGAGAATCAACATCACGCCGATGCTCACAGAAATGAGCGCAATCAATAGGTAAATGAAGCGTTTATATTTTGGTTTCATTGCGGGCTTTTTTATACGCACGCGCGACAGCAAATACAAGCCCAGCCAAAGCAATAATGGCAAGCGCATAAGCGGCGATTACAAAATCAACATGAGGAGCGTTTAAGTCCATGCCGTATTTATAGCGTTACTGAATGCATTGTACATTGATAATATAACGCTGCCCTGCCTCGAATTTTTGCTCATCCGTCATAGGCTGAAAATTGAGCATGTTGCTGTAACTGACAAAATTGGCCTGCAGAAAACGGGTCACGACCGGCAGGTTAATCGCGATATCGGAGGATTGCTCCGCCGTGCGACTTAATTCCTGCTGTGTGCCATCTCTTAGCTCTCTATATTTTACCTGCACGAAACTCACTCTGCCGCGCACAACGCCAATGACGTTGCCGAATTGATCGAGCAACGGACCGCCGCTATTTCCATGTTGCAATGCTTGCGTAAATTGTAGCCAGCCTGTTTGCCCGGAAGGACCTTTGGTGTCGATAATTTGGGCGGTACGCATGCGATATTGATCGGCTCGTCCATTTTCTGCCGGAAAACCGATGACGGTCACTTCATCTCCCGGTTTCAAATTCTGCTCATAACGCATCGTCGCAATATAACCCGGCTTTTTATTGGCCTCGAGCAACGCAAGATCATTCTCTTCATCGACCGCCTTTAGCACCGCATCCACCGTTTCATCGGCTGATCTAACGCGGATCGATTTACAGTTTTGCACTACGTGATTATTGGTAATCACATGTCCATCGGGGCTTACATAAAATCCGGTGCCACTTGAAATGGTGATCATCTCTGCATCTGCTGAAAAGCAGAATAAAACCACTAATGCCGCGAGATAAAATCTATTTACCATCCGCGATTTCTTTCAATTGGTAAATCAAATCCAATGCATCACGTGGCGAAAGCGAATCCGCATTTACCGATTCCAACATGCTATCCAGTTTGCTTTTTTGCACCGGAGGTTGCGCAGTAAACAGGGGCAGATCTCCCGAAAGTTGGTTTAATTTTTGATGGTTTTTATCTGTCTCCAACAACGCCAATACTTCCGATGCTCGTTTAATCACCGGCTTTGGCAAACCAGCCAGTTTCGCGACATGCACGCCATAGGAACGATCCGCATTGCCCTTCACAACTTCATATAAAAACACGACATCACCATTCCATTCTTTCACACGCACGGTGTGGCAGGAAAGTGCAGGTAGCGATGCGGCGAGTGCGGTGAGTTCGTGGTAATGCGTTGCAAATAATCCCCGGCATTTGTTGGTGTGGTGCAGATGTTCAAGTACGGCCCAGGCGATCGATAATCCATCATAAGTCGAAGTGCCGCGACCTATTTCATCGAGGATGACTAAGGAATGTGGTGTGGCTTGATGCAAGATTGCAGCGGTTTCAAACATTTCGACCATGAAGGTAGAGCGGCCACGCGCCAAATCATCCGCTGCACCCACACGGCTGAATACCCGATCTACGACACCGATATGAGCGGATTCGGCAGGAACGAAACTGCCCATTTGCGCGAGGATGACGATCAATGCGTTTTGGCGGAGGAACGTACTTTTACCCGCCATATTGGGACCAGTCATCAGCCAGAGGCGCTGCTGGCCCGATAAATCACAATCATTGGCGACGAAATTATTTTGGGTGAAGGCTTCGACCACCGGGTGCCGCGCATTAATAATATTAAACGCAGTCGAGTGATCGATTTTTGGGCGGCAATAATTTTTCTCGGCAGCAAGCGCTGCGAGACTGCTTGATACATCTAATGTCGCGAGTGCTTGTGCGCTTAGGCGAATGGTTTCGGCTTGTTTGATGGCATTTACAATCAGCTCTTCGAATAATTGGAGTTCGAGAGAGAGCGAAAATTCTTTGGCTTGGATGAGGCGCTGTTCGAGCTCCTTCATTTCTGGCGTGCTATAACGCACCGCGCCAGCCATGGTTTGACGGTGGACGAATGGGGCAGACATTTTGTCGATATGTTGGGCGCTCACTTCGACATACATGCCGATCACATTATTTTCGCTGAGCTTTAAATTATTAATGCCGGTTTCTTTGCGATAACGATCACGGAGTTTTAGTTTTGCTTCTTCACTATGGTCACGCGCCTCGCGATACTGATCGAGTGTTGGGTTATAACCTGCACGGATAAAATTGCCTTCACGGGCGTGATATGGCACTTGATCCGCCATTGCCGATTCTAGCAAAAATAACAGTTCACTGTGATTGCCCAATTGCTCGATTAATCCTGAAATTGCTGGCGGTGCATCGCTGCCATTTACCGCGAACACACCCGCAATCAACATGGCCTGCTTCAAGCCAAAGCGAATGGAGAGCATATCTTTTGGCGTGCCACGGCTCATCATTAGACGCGATAATGCGCGCTCCATATCCGGCAGACCTTGCAGATGTTGGCGCACTGCATCGCGTATTGGAGATTGCTCGACAAAGTAAGCCACACGATTCAGCCGTGCATCAATCGCGCCGGCATCCAGCAACGGTGCATAAAGATGTTGCCGCAATAAGCGTGTGCCTGCGGCGGTAACGGTTTTATCGATCACCGAAAGCAGACTGCCGATCGCTTGACCAGAAGTTGTCATGCCTAGTTCAAGATTACGGCGAGTGGCGGCATCCATACCCATGAAACGTTCGCGTTCGAAACGTTGTGGCAGATTAAGCGAAGGCAAATTATCGCGCTGGGTAATTTGTATATATTCCAATATCGCACCACACGCCGCAATCTCTGGCGGTGTCACTGCATGGCGTAAAGATTCGGCGAGTGCACCATAAAATTGCTCCAGTGAGCGTTCGGCTTTGGCGGCCGCGAAGAAACTAATCACTTGTGGCGAGAGCGCTTGTTTATATTCTTTCAGCACTTGCCAGATCGCATCATCCTTCATCAAATTTTCAGGAAATAATAATTCCTTGGGGCTGATGCGTGAGAGATCGGATGACAGTGATTCCGGCGTAGTGGTCGACATATAAAATTCGCCGGTAGTAATATCGGTATATGCCAATGCCCAACCGGATTTATCTTTTACCAGCGCGGCGAGATATTGCGATGCTTTCGCTTCGACCATCGTTTCTTCGGTCAATGTGCCGGGTGTTAAAATACGCACCACTTCACGGCGGACGACGGCTTTATAGCCCCGTTTCTTTGCTTCTTTCGGATCTTCCATCTGCTCACAGAGCGCAAGCTTAAACCCCTGGCGCATGAGTTTTTCGATATAGGCATCGGCGGCATGATGCGGCACCCCGCACATCGGAATATCAGCCCCCGCTTGTTTGCCACGACGGGTTAGCGCGATGTCCAGTGCCTTACTTGCTGCAATCGCATCATCAAAAAATATTTCGAAAAAATCACCCATTTGAAACAACACCAAGCAATCCGGATGCTGCGCTTTTACCGCGAGATATTGCTGCATCGCGGGGGTCACATCTTCAGGCTGTGGCATGGGAAGGGCGGTCATTATGTTCATTATAGAAAGTCACGTTTGAGATGCAACCCTGGGCGCCGGCGCTTGTGCAGTGCAGCATAATAACTAGGGTTTTCAAGGGTTTTAACGTTTGACAAGGGGGGTAAATTTGTTACTTATCTTGCTCCTCACATAATTTTATATAAGCGAAGAGACAATGGCCAAGAAAACCACGAGCACTAAAAAAACATCTGTCACCAAAGAAGAAGCTCTCGAATTCCATCGGGAAGGGAAGCCGGGTAAAATTTCCATCGCGCCGCATAAGCCGCTGATGACCCAACGCGACCTCTCGCTCGCTTATTCGCCAGGTGTGGCGTATCCGTGCCTCGAGATCCAGAAGGATCCGGAAACGTCGTATGAATATACCTCACGCGGCAACATGGTCGCCATTATTTCCAACGGTACGGCGGTATTAGGTCTCGGCAATTTAGGTGCACTTGCTTCAAAACCAGTGATGGAAGGCAAAGCTGCCCTGTTCAAACGTTTTGCTGATATTGATGGGATCGACCTTGAAGTTGATACTGAAGATGCAGACACCTTCATCAACGTTGTGCGTTATTTGGGCCCAACCTGGGGCGGCATTAACCTCGAAGATATCAAAGCGCCTGAATGCTTTATCATCGAACAAAAACTCAAAGAATTGATGGATATCCCGGTATTCCATGATGACCAACACGGCACCGCGATTATCTCGCTCGCCGGGATGATCAACGCGGCGGATATTACGGGCCGTCGCTTTAAAGATATGCGTGTTGTGGTAAATGGTGCGGGCGCTGCAGGCATTGCATGCCTCGAGTTGCTGAAAGCAATGGGCTTGCCAGATGACCATGCGATTTTATGCGACACTAAAGGTGTTATTTATAAAGGCCGTACCGATGGTATGAACCAATGGAAATCCGCACATGCTGCTGAAACAAAGGCACGCACATTGGCTGAAGCACTCAAAGGTGCGGATGTATTCCTCGGCCTTTCCGTAAAAGGTGCCGTAACGCCTGAGATGGTGAAATCCATGGCGAAAAACCCGATCATTTTTGCAATGGCGAACCCAGACCCAGAAATTACACCCGATCAGGTAAAAGAAGTGCGTGATGATGCAATCGTTGCAACAGGCCGCTCGGATTATCCGAACCAGGTGAACAACGTAATGGGCTTCCCTTTCATTTTCCGTGGCGCGTTGGATGTTCAGGCCTCAACCATTAACGATGACATGAAAATTGCGGCAGCAAAAGCGCTCGCGCAATTGGCGCGTGAACATGTGGCAGATGAAGTGGCAGCGGCTTATTCCGGTCGTAAAATGAAATATGGCCCAGAATATATTATCCCAACCCCGTTTGATCCACGTTTGATCGCAACTGTTTCTCCAGCTGTTGCGCAAGCCGCAATGGATTCTGGCGTGGCGAAAAAACCAATCAAAAACATGGCGGAATATAAGGCTCAATTGAACGCACGCTTGAACCCAGCTGCGAACACCATGAACCTTATTTTCGAGCGCGTGCGTGAAAACCCAACCACCATCGTGTTTGCAGAGGGTGAAGAAGAGCAGGCAATCCGCGCCGCAATAAGCTGGCAGGAAAATGAATATGGTAAAGCGATCATCGTCGGCCGCCAAAAAACCATCGATAACCAACTCAAGAAAATGGGCATTAAAGACTTGAAGGGTGTAGAAGTCGCAAACTCGGTTAATTCGCCAAATGTCAGCCAATATGTTGATCTGGTTTATAAAAAGTTGCAGCGCAAAGGCTATCTACACCGCGACGTCGTGCGCATCGTGAAAAACGATCGTAACACCTTCGCCGCAGCCATGGTGCTTGCTGGCCATGCTGAGGGTATGGTGACTGGCCTCACCCGTAATTATTATGTAGGCCTCAAGGAAGTATCGCGCTTGATTGAGCCAGAGAAAAACCGCCTGATCATGGGTTATTCGTTAGTGCTCACCAAAACCGGCAAAACCGTGTTCCTCGCAGATACCACCGTGCATGAACTGCCAACACCGGAAGAACTCGCGCAAATCGCCATCCAAACCGCGCACAAAGCCCGCGAATGGGGTTATGAGCCACGCGTGGCATTCCTCTCCTTCTCAAATTTTGGTAACCCAATGGGCGAAAAAGCGGAGCGCGTGCGCAAGGCTGTCGAATTGCTCGATACGATGAAAGTAGATTTCGAATATGACGGCGAAATGGCGCCTGATGTGGCCTTGAACCCAGAATTGCTGAAACTCTATCCATTCAGCCGCCTGACCAAGCCTGCAAACGTTCTGATCATGCCAGCACTCCATACTTCCAGCATCACTTCCAAAATGCTCAAAGAAGTAGGTGGCAGCACGGTAATTGGCCCAATCCTCTCCGGCTTCGAACACGCCGTACAAATCGTGCCGCTCAATGCGACGGTTTCAGACATATTGAACTATGCGGCATTGGCCTCAATCAGCGCGATCAAGGACCGTAAGCCTAAAAAATAGCCTTAGGTTTAACTGTGGAAGTCAAAAAGTGGCCTAAATCCTAGTGTTAGATGTCTTGAATTATGCCGTCTAGACAGGTATAATAGACGCCTAACCCTCAGAAGTAAGGATCTTTTTCCATGACAACGCATAGCGATATTATCACCAGAGCGAGCCAAATCAGCGAAAACCTGTTTGATTTCAAAGTGAAGGGCGAAGTGTTCATTTATCACATGAAAATCCTTAATGCTGTGTTGTTGCTGCGTCTGCCTAATTTCTCGTTGGGCGTGCCATTCTTTCCTGGCTTAAACGAACTTATCTCCCGTTTATCAGAGGCTTACTTGAATGATCGCCGTGTCACCAACGTTGATGCGGCCATTAAGCAGGCAAAAACGGACGCGACCAACATCCAAAAAGCAGTTTCAGAAATCCTGGTCTAATCCATAAACGACCGTTGACTTCACTCTTTTTTGCTACTATAAGGCGTCCTCTAATTTCAAAAAGGGTGAATCATGGCAAACGTAAAAGCCTCTAAAAAAGCCGTCCGTCAGACAATCGTTCGTACTGAGCGTAACCGCGCGCGCAAAAGCCGCGTACGCACGTTCTTGAAGAAAGTGGACGATGCAATCCTCGCCGGCAAAAAGGCTGACGCAATGGCGGCATTACGCGAAGCTGAATCCCAATACATGAAAGTGGTGAGCACCGGCGTCCTCAAAAGAGAAACCGCCAGCCGCAAAATCAGCCGCCTCTCCGCAAAAATCAAAGCGCTCGCTGCTTAATTACCTTTGCCGATATGTTGCGCGGCTTCCTTAAGCGCAACACGCATTTCCTTTGGGTAATCGGTAATAATTGTAATCTCATCTTCCACAATGCGCCTAATATCAGGTGCAATCTTATGGCTCTGCCAGTTTGGAAGCTTTTCTTTATAAGTCCACGCCACCGGTTGGTATCCTGCTTTACGGATTTTTTCTGCAATCTTGTGCGTTGAGTAATATTCAATAGGCAGATTGATTGTGCCAGCACCTATTTTTTCCATTTCCTTGAAGGCACGGTCTAATAAGCCATACACTTTACGATAGCCCAGTCGTTCGCCCAAATTTTGGGTATAAAGCGCGCCGATTTCAATGCTTGGCAATTGCTCGCGAATAATATGCAAGCGATCTAATTTAAAACCGGAAATATGGAAATTTTTCTCGCTCCATTTCCCGCTCGCCAACCGCCGTTTGACTTCTTCGGCTACCGCATGCGGCGCTTCCTTACCTTTGATTTCGATATTCACCTTAAAATGGCGGCCATCCTGCGCGCCACAATAAGTGCTAAGATGCGGCTCAATCTTATCCAATACCTCCGTTAATGTGGGGATAATCGGATCGTGATGCGAAACAGCCTTCTCTGTTTTATTAAAAACATTCAATTGGCGAAGATCTTCAAATTTAGTATGGCGTACTCGGCCCTTTCCCTCTGTCCAATCATTTAAATCGCGATCGTGGAACACAACGGCAACATCATCCGCCGTTAGCCTTACATCAAACTCCACTCCATCGACTTCTTGGCGAATGGCTTCACGTAGTGCTGGTATGGTGTTTTCCGGCGGGTTGCCCCGTGTACCGCGGCAGAAACGATGACCCCAAATATTAAATTTAGAATCCGACAAGATTCCTCACTGTCCTAAACGCACCGCTCACACCATCATAAATGTCGGCACCTGCTTCGTTGGCAGTATGGCTTACCTCATTGCTGGCTGTAGAAGCCGCGTTATTCCAGTTCACTGCCATCAAAAATTGATAGAGGAAAAAAGCAACCACCGCAAAGAACAGAAACTTCAACATGGGGTGATTATACCAAATTATTTGGGGGAGCGCCAGCGAAGGGGACGCTTGGCAAAACCCAATAATTACATATGAATCACGCGACCGTATGCATCCAATACCGACTCATGCATTGCTTCCGAGATAGTCGGATGCGGGAAGATGGTGTGCATGAAATCTGCTTCGGTGGCTTCCATCGTTTTGCCGATGACGTAACCTTGAATCATTTCGGTCACTTCCGCACCAAGCAAATGTGCGCCTAACAGCTCGCCGGTTTTCTCATCGAAAATGGTTTTAACAATGCCGTCTGGCTCACCCAGCGCAATCGCCTTGCCATTGCCGATAAAGCTGAAGCGGCCGACTTTTACTTTATAGCCCTTTTCTTTTGCGGCTTTCTCGGTAAGGCCGACGCTTGCAACTTGTGGGTGCGAATAGGTACAGCCTGGGATGTTAAGCTTCTTCATTGGGTGCACATCTTTGACGCCTGCGATTTTTTCGACACAGATCACGCCTTCATGGCTCGCTTTATGCGCCAACCATGGGGCACCCGTAATGTCGCCAATTGCGTAGATACCTTTCTCCGCTGTTTCGCACCATTCATTGACCACGACATGGCCTTTTTCTGTTTTGACTTTGGTGGTCTCTAAGCCGAGATTTTCGGTATTTGGCGAAATGCCGACCGCCATGATGACGCGATCAAAAGTTTGGTCCGTTGCTTTGCCGCCTTGCTCGATGGTCGCGGTGACATTGTTTTTGCCTTTTTTGAGCGCTTTGGTGACTGCCCCGGTCAAAATTTTGATACCGTGTTTTTCGAATTGCTTCTGTGCGAGTTTGGAAATTTCTTCATCTTCCACGGGCAGCACGCGGTCTTGCACTTCCACCACCGTCACTTCTGCGCCGAGTGCATTATAAAAGCTCGCAAACTCAATCCCGATTGCGCCCGAACCCACCACGAGCAATGTTTTCGGCATCACATCCGGCACCATCGCTTCCTTATAGGTCCACACCAACTTCCCATCCGGCTCCAGGCCCGGCAATTGACGTGCACGTGCACCAGTCGCGAGGATGATGTGTTTGGCAACGATATCCGCCACTAGTTTGCCATCTTTCTCGACTTTAATTTTGCCAGCGCCATTTAATTTGCCTTGGCCATCAAACACGGTGACTTTATTTTTCTTCATCAGGCCTTTGATACCGCCCGAAAGCTGACCCGCCACTTTACGCGAACGCTCCACCACTTTCGCCAAATCAAAACTGATTTTTTCCGCCTTCAACCCAAACATTTCTGCATGTTTCATGTTGGTATAAATTTCGGCCGTACGCAACAGCGCCTTGGTCGGAATGCATCCCCAATTCAAGCAAATGCCACCCAAATGCTCGCGCTCAATAATCGCCGTTTTCATCCCCAACTGCGCCGCCCGAATCGCCGCCACATACCCACCAGGCCCCGCGCCAATAATTACGATATCAAATTGTTCTGTCATATGAGTTCCTTTTGTTGGGGCGAATATGGTGATTTGGAAATGTTTCGTCAAGTTATCCGGTAACTAGTGGACCCACACCAGGGCGATGAACAGCTGCAACTTCTGCCAGTCCCTTTTTTTGATGAATGGGGGAAGAAAGGATGTACATTCTGGGATTCAATTCTCCCAGTAATTTATCTTTTGATGCGTCTCTTTCTGCGCTCTCGAATTGGCCAAAGAAAGGCCTAAGTTCATCATGGCGGCTTGTATTAAAACGCCCTGCAAGTAATGCAGAACCTTCGGGCTTCAGTATCTCCGCAATACCCCTTGGATACGTTTCTTCCGAAATTATATTTTGATAAGCAAATATCGTTGCAAAATCAAATGTGTGTATTTGATCGCGCGGCATGTTTTCAACACCCCTGCGATGGCCTGTTATTCTCGCTGTTTCCAACTCGAAATCCGAAATTTTAAGCCGTGGATCTACCACATGTACTTCCTTAGCACCCATTTCATAGGCAACTACTGCTAAGGGAATGGTAATCATTCCATCATAGCCACCAATATCTATCACTTTCTTTCCATTAAGATCGATATTATTGGCTTGGAATACACTTTTTATATCTTGCACCAAAATCTCTTCGTGGGATTCCAGCTCTCGCATTCACTACACCATCATCATGATTGGGTCTTCGATATAGCGCTTGAAGGCCGCCAAGAATTCAGCACCCACTGCGCCATCCACACTGCGGTGATCCACCGAGAGGGTGACATTCATGATGGTGGCGATTTCGATTTTACCGCCTTTGACTACGGGGCGTTCTTCGGAGCTACCGACTGCTAGGATGCAGCTTTGTGGTGGGTTCACGATGGCGCTGAAGCTTTTCACGCCATACATACCTAGGTTTGAAATCGAGAAGCCGCCGCCCTGGAATTCTTCTGGTTTCAACGTGCCTTTGCGCGCGCGGCCAGCGAGATCTTTTACTTCGCCAGAAATTGCCGCGAGCGATTTTTGATCTGCATTTTTTACGATTGGGGTGATCAAGCCGCCATCGATTGCAACGGCGACTGAAATATCGATATTGTTATATTGCAAAATCGCTACGTCGGTCCAGGTTGCGTTGGCGGCTGGCACGGTTTTCAAAGCTTGCGCGGTTGCTTTGATGACCATATCGTTCACGGAAATTTTGTAGGCCGGTTTGCCTTCTTTATCTTTCGGTGCAGCATCGTTAATGCGTTCGCGAGCGGCGAGCAGATTGTTGATATCGCAATCGACTGACAAATAGAAGTGCGGCACTGTTTGCTTGGATTCCAGCAAACGTTTTGCGATCACTTTACGCATCATGCCATTTGGAATTTCCGTAGTTTCAACTGGGTTGCGGCCATAGGAAACGGCAGCAGCGGTGCGACCACCAGCAGCCGGTGAAGATTTCGCTTCTTCCACATCCGCTCTGATAATACGGCCATGCGGGCCGGTGCCTTGAATGCCGGAAAGGTTTACACCTTTTTGTTCGGCAATGCGTTTAGCAAGTGGGCTTGCTTTTGCGGTGCCGGATGCAGCAACAGGTGCTGGTGCAGGAGCGGCGGCAGGTGCAGCTGTTGTTGGCACAGGTGCTGCGGCTGCCTTGTTTTCATTCGCGCTACTGGCTTTGAAATTTTCCAATGCTTTTTTGTCTTCGCCTTCTTCAAGCAATACGGCGATGAGCGCGTTTACTTTGACGGATTCGGTGCCGGCAGGGACGATGATTTTGCCCATGATGCCACCATCGACAGCTTCGACTTCCATCGTCGCTTTATCGGTTTCGATTTCGGCAATCACATCGCCTGGCTTAATTTTATCGCCTTCTTTTTTGGTCCATTTAGCAAGATTGCCTTCGGTCATGGTAGGGGAAAGCGCGGGCATTAAAATTTCGATCGGCATAGTGAAATCCTTATCTTGCAGTTCTTTCGATGGAGTTTCCTAAATGCTGCAAATCTTGGCCGAAACCAGCGAAGGTGTTGCAGGCAGAAAGGGAAAGTATAGTGAGGGTGAGTAATAATATACGCATAAATTATCTTCCTGTATTGGCCATGGTTTTGTCACCGGTGCAGCCTGGTTTTGGGTGCGGATAAGGGCCCCAACAGCCCATCAACGCCAACACGCCCAAGATTGCAACCGCACGCTTCATCTATTTAGAGCGATAGCACACCTTGCGTGCCGCTTCCAAAATATTTTCAACCTGCGGCAACGCCAATTTTTCAAGGTTCGCCGCATAAGGCAATGGCACATCGACACCCGCCACGCGCACAACCGGCGCATCGAGATAATCAAATGCCTCTTCCATCACGAGTGCCGCCAGTTCCGAACCAATGCCTGCAAAAGGCCAGCCTTCTTCCACAGAAACCACACGACTCGTTTTTTTAACAGATTCAATAACTGTTGCCGTATCAAGCGGGCGGATCGTACGCAAATCAATCACCTCCGCGCTAATGCCTTCGCCAGCCAAAATTTCAGCCGCCTCTAGCGCATGTTTCACCGGCAGCGAGAATGCAACGATGGTGACATCCGTCCCCTCGCGTAGTACTTCTGCTTTGCCAATTTCGAGTACGTAATCATCATTAATATTATCCGGCACATCATAGCTGTTGCCGTAAAGCATTTCGTTCTCGAGGAAGATCACTGGATTCGGATCACGTATCGCCGCTTTGAGCAAACCCTTCGCCGAAGCCGCATCGTACGGCGCAATTACTTTCAAACCAGGCACATGTGCATACCAGCTCGCGTAACATTGCGAGTGCTGTGCACCTACGCGCGAAGCCGCACCATTGGGACCACGGAACACGATCGGGCAACGCACCTGACCGCCGCTCATATAGTTGGTTTTCGCCGCAGAGTTGATGATTTGATCCATCGCCTGCATCGCAAAGTTAAACGTCATGAATTCCACAATCGGCTTCAGCCCCGTCATCGCCGCACCAACAGCAAGCCCTGCAAAACCATGTTCCGTAATCGGCGTATCAATCACTCGTTTCGCGCCAAATTCCGCGAGCAACCCTTCGGTAATTTTATATGCACCCTGATATTCTGCGACTTCTTCGCCCATCACGAACACATCTTTATCGAGGCGCATTTCTTCCGCCATTGCATCACGAAGCGCTACGCGTACTGTTTGTTTTGCCATATTGATTTCCTATACGTTGTAAACGTCTGTCCAGAGTTCTGAAGCATCTGGCTCTGGGCTGTTCTTCGAGAATTCGGCGGCTTCGTTGACGATATCTTTGATTTCTTTTTCGATCTTCTCGAAATCAGCTTCTTTCGCCTGTTTATCCGCGATCATGCGGGCTTTCAATTTTTCGATTGGGTCGCGGTTTTCTTTGTAATCTTGTACTTCTTCCTTCGTACGATATTTCGCAGGGTCAGACATGGAATGGCCGCGGTAACGATAGGTTTTCATCTCAAGGATGATCGGCCCTTTGCCGCTGCGGCAATGTTCGACTGCTTTCACACCAGCCTCATACACATCGGTCACGCTCATGCCATTTACCTGCACGCCCGGAATACCAAACGATGCGCCACGCTGATAAAGTTCCGTCGTTGAAGAACTACGTTTCACCGAAGTACCCATCGCGTATTCGTTATTTTCGATGATATAAATGCATGGCAGTTTCCATAATTTCGCCATGTTGAAACTTTCATATACCTGACCTTGGTTCGCCGAACCATCGCCGAAATAGGTGAGGCTCACGCGATCTGTACCGCGATATTGATTAGCGAATGCGAGGCCAGTGCCGAGCGAGACTTGCGCGCCAACGATGCCGTGACCACCATAGAAATGGTTGGCGGTATCAAACATATGCATCGAGCCGCCTTTGCCCTTTGAACAGCCATCAATGCGGCCAAGCAACTCAGCAAAAATAATTTTTGGATCGGAACCTTGGGCAAGCATCAAGCCGTGGTCGCGGTAGCTGGTGATAACGGAATCACCTTTGCCGATTGCGTGCTGCATGCCGATAGCGACTGCTTCTTGCCCGATATATAAATGGCAGAAACCACCGATCAAACCCATGCCGTATAACTGGCCGGCTTTTTCTTCAAAACGGCGGATTAATAACATCTCGCGGAAGCATTTTAACAGCTCCGTTGCGGAAAGACCTTGAGGGGTCGCGGAAGGTGCAATCGTCTTTTTCTTCATAACAGCCTGGTTCATGATTTAGAGGCTCCCAATATAGCCAAAACTTGGCGCGGAACCTAATAATAACCATGCTGCAATGCAACCAAAATCCATGTTGCAGTGCAACAGAGCATACTTTACTTTTTGCTCTCTAAATAGGCCCGGATAACCGCCCGAATACGTTTAGTATTGAAGGGTTTTACGACATAATCGGCCGCGCCAAGGCTTAGCGCTTGTTTTATATCTGCCTCAACCCGGCTTGCTGTTACCATCACCACCCAGCAATTAGGGTCTTGCTCTTTGAAATTTTTGAGCAGCGCAAAACCATCCCCATCCGGCAGGCCAATATCGACCAATGCAATTTGTGGCCTGGAGGTTTTAAAAGCCATTAAACCCTCTTTTTGGCTGCCTGCCATGTATCGCTCTATTTTATAATCACGTATGCCTTTTAAAGCCTCGCTTACAATAGCACGCGCGAAAGGATCATCTTCCACGATTAGGATGCTCATTTTCTGTTTACTGCTGATTTCTGGTTTCATTGGCTAAAGATTTAGCGAAAAAAACCTGAAATTACAAAGCATTCTTCGAAAAAAGCCCCGGCAAACCAGCTGCGTCGCATATCCCGCGCTCCGTAATAAACCCCGTTACCAACCTGGCGGGGGTAATATCAAAGGCAGGGTTGGCAGCTTTTGTGCCAGCGGCATAGATGGCGCCCAGCACCTCATCCTGCCCACGCTCCTCAATTTCGATGTGAGAAGCATCCGCCAAATCCCAGTCAATGGTCGTATAAGGCAGCGCCACATAAAATGGCACATGGTTATCTTTGGCTGCCAGCGCCTTCAAATAAGTGCCAATTTTATTACACACATCACCATTTCGAAGTGTCCGATCGGTGCCCACAATACAGAGATCAATCACCCCCTGTTGCATGAGTAACCCACCCGCATTATCGACAATCACCGTATTAGGCACCCCCGCCTGGCTCAATTCAAACGACGTCAGCGCACCTTGATTGCGTGGCCGCGTTTCATCAACCCACACATGCACCGGAATGCCCTTCTCATGCACCTTATAAATCGGCGCTAACGCTGTTCCCCAATCCACACAAGCAAGCCACCCGGCATTGCAATGGGTTAGGATATTGAGTCGCTTTTTCTCAGCATAAATTTTTTCAAAAAGCTTCAAACCATGCGTGCCAATCGCCTCATGAATCGCCGCATCTTCATCGCAAAGTTCTTGCGCTTTTGCATATGCGGCTTCAATGCGCTGTTCAGGCTTTAATGGAGCCAACACTTCCATCATTTGATCCAGCGACCATTTCAAATTAATCGCCGTCGGCCGTGTTGCGAGCAATGTTTTATAGGCCGCTTGCAGGTCGATATTTTTCTCCAGCGCAAAGCATAAACCATATGCCGCCGTTGCCCCAATCAGCGGTGCCCCACGCACCCACATTTCTTTAATGGCGATGGCAACTTCCTCCATCGTTTTGAGCGTGACGAGCTTAATTTCACGCGGCAAAACACGCTGATCGAGAATCTCAATGCCGCCCTTCACCCGCTCAATCGAACGGCGATATTGTCCGTTGAGTTTCATAATACGGAGGCAATATCATGAATAGTATTGCGCCCCAAAATTAACTTCCGCGCAAACGCAATCGCCGCATTCTCTTTGGTGCCACGCTCCGCAGCATCCGCTATCGATTCCAAATCTTCCACATGCGCAAGACCTACGATACGGCGGATAATTTCTACGCCACAATAACCCAACGTATCCTGCCAGATCGTCGCCAATATTTTTTCCAATGCTTGTTTATTAATGTTAAGCGCGAGCGAAAAACTATCGCCGCTTTTACGCGCGAGGAATAATGCTGAAAATTCTTCTGCGAAAATATTCCAGGTATCCTTCACTTGCGCCAACAACCATTTTTTATATTCAGCATCCGAGTGCGAAAAATAACTGAGCAGTAAATTCGCGAGATACATGCCCACATCAAAGCCAATCGGCGCGAAGAAACCAAATTCTGGATCAATCACCCGTGTTTCCTTTTCCGTCACCATGATCGAACCACTATGCAAATCCCCATGCGCTAATGCTTCTGCACGAGTAAGGAATGCATGTTTCAATTCCTGCGCGGCCAATTTAAGTGGCACATCCGTTGCCAAAGATTCCATGGTTTTATCAAGTGCTGGCGAATTCCATTTGTTCATTGGTGCATTGAAATAAGGCTCGCTGAACACCAAATCTTCGGTGATTTTGCACATCGCCGTATTGCCCGCAAACTGCACCATTTTATTTTTCTTCTCAGCAGCAGAGAGATAAAAATCCGAGGTATAAAACAAATTCCGCGCCATGAATTGGCCGATATGTTTTGCGAGGTTCGGATAACGCGTTTTAGCAATCAATCCTTTGCGCAAAATAATATGCGGCGACAGACATTCCATCACCGTCAATGCCAATTCCGCATCATGCAAATAAAGTGCCGGAACCAACTCCGGCGTATTCTTATTTTGCTCGACTAACGCCAGGTATTCATAATGCGCACGCGACAACGGCAATGGCCAGCTTTCGCCTACCAAGCGCACATAAGGCAGGGCTTGTTTTACGCAGAGTGATTGCTTTGTGCCCTTCACGATAAATACGAGGTTTAAATTGCCATCACCCACTTCGCGGATATTCCATTCTTTAGGATTTCCGCCCAAAAACTCCGCCAATTTTTTATGCTCGGCAAGATAGGCCGGAAGTGTATCCACATCCATTGCGCGGTAAGCAAGATAGGTAATCTCTGCAAAGGTTTTGGCTTCAGTATGCGGCGGTTTCGCAGTGCTGCTGTAACGGTTCAGCCACACGGTTTTCCAACCTGCTTTTTTGGCAGCATCTAATTCCGCAACGGAATCAGAGAGGAATAAAATTTCCTGTGGCGCATAGCCGATTTGCTTTTGAATTTTTTGATACGAATCCGCTTCGAGTTTTCCGCCGATCGTCGTATCGAAATAGCCGGAGAATAGGTTATTCACGTCACCAGCCGCAGTATTCCCGAATAATAATTTCTGTGCAGCGATGGAGCCTGAGGAATAGACATACAACGTAAAACCAGTGGCTTTCCATTCTTTCAATTTGGCAAGCGCATCGGGATAAATATCGGCGACCAATTCACCACTTTTATAGCCTTCCGCCCATACGATACCTTGCAGGGTTTTGAGCGCGGTTTCTTTTTTATCCTCGCGCATCCATTGCTCAAGTTTTTCGATGGGGTTTTCGCCAACAGCTTTAACTTCCGGGCTGTTTGCATGCTTGCGCACATAATCCGGCAGATGTTTCTCGGCATAGGGAAACAGCACCTCTTTCACGAATGAAAGCGAGCTGGTGGTTCCTTCGATATCGGTAACAATGGCTTTAATCATGGCCGCTTTTTACGCAGCTTTTTGGCCAGATGCCAGCTTAAATTGCTCATAGGTCGGAAAGCGGGCAGAGATTGATTCGCCGGTGAAGTTCGCAACCCAACCTTCGGGGTTGGTGAACAGGCGAATGGCGCAGAATTGCGGGTTTTCACCCATATCAAACCAATGCGGCGTGTTATCCGGCACCGAAATCAAATCCCCGCGCTCACACAAGGTGGCATAGACCTTGCCGCCAACATGCAAATAAAACAGCCCCTCGCCTTCGACAAAGAAGCGCACTTCATCTTCGCTATGGCGATGTTCGTTGAGAAATTTCTGGCGAAGCTCAGCCTTTTTTGGATTATCGGCTTTGAGACGAATCACATCCACCGCCTGATAGCCTTTTTCAGCTTTAAGGCGTTCTATATCCTTACTATAGGCCGCAATCACTTCTTCTTGCCCGGCCTCTGCATCTAATTGAACGGCAGCTTGCCATTGCTCGAAGCGCACGCCCAGTTTTTGCAGGATTGCCGCAATCTGCTTCGCATCACGTGTTTCTACTTCGGGCGTTTGAGGCGCCGCATCGGGATATACTTTTAGCCAGCTCATGTTATTTCCGTAAACCCAGCTCGCAAGCGAAGAGGAATTCAAGGGCTTCAACAGCTTTTTGCGCTTCATGCACATCCGCACCCCAGCTATAGAGGCCGTGGCCACGGACTAAAAAGCCCGGAACATCGCTGCGGCCTTCGAGTTTTTCTTTCACTTCTTCCGCGAGCGACACCATATCCTGCGTGTTTTTGAAGATTGGCACGATCACTTCCGTTTCATGTGTCTCAACACCACCAAAGGCTTTGAGGATTTCATAGCCGCTGAATTTCAGTTTTTTACGATAATCCGGCAATTGGGTGATGACTACAGCGTTTACCGAATGGGTATGCAACACCGAACCGATTTTATCGTTCAGTTTATAAAGCATCGTGTGCAGCGGCGTTTCGGCCGAAGGCTTGCGGCCATCCTGGCTATTGCCTTCCATATCGATGGTGAGGATTTGTTCCGGGGTTAGGCTGCCTTTTGCAGCGCCGGAGAGGCTGATGGCGGCATATTCCGCATCCAGACGGGCAGAGTAATTGCCGCTGGTGGCGGGGGCCCAGCCTTTGCTGTCAAAAAACTTGCCAACTTTTACTAATGATTGAGCTGCATCGCTGATAATGCTCTTGTCAAAACTCGGTTTACGTAAGGCTTGAACGCTCATAGTTACCTCCCCTGTTTGGATGCCAAAATTGGCAGAAAACCAGGCCAAGTCAAGGTGTTTGGTAACCCATTGAGTCTAGGCCCTTTTTAAGGACCGAAATTTTCAATTCACGTTAACCTTTCGTTAAACATTCTTTGGTACTCTAGGAAATATAAGGAATAACGCTTTAGGAGACGCTCTAAATGGCACACCAACGACAAGGCATCCCCCAATCCGCACAACGCCTGTTCCCCGAACGCAGCGAACAGCCGTTTGATGTGTTTTTGGTATGCGATAATATCAGCCAGTTTGATCAGAAATATGTTCAGGATTTGACAGGCTACAACTGCAACTTGTTTCAGGTTGCCCCAGAAGCTGCAAAAGACATCAAAAAAACGCGCAAACTTCGAGCCATTATTAGCGTACCGGAACTGAAAGAGGGCAATGGGTTTGAGCTATTGAATAGTCTGCGTGAAGTCGTGGGCAAAAATACCCCCCTGATGGTATTTTCTACAGCAGAAGCCGCATAAGGAGTGAATGTATGGATGCTAAAACAGAAAAAGATATTGCTATACTTAACATGACACCGCTTGTTAGGAGTGCCAAAGAAACAGCGGCTTTATCTGGCATGAGCTTAGAAGTAAAACAATCCAGCCTTGGGGGCACCATGAAACATGCCAAACTTGGTAGAGGTATAGCAGATCAGGCACCAGCCGGCCAAAATAGTCGTTTCTAAGCTTGCTTCAACACCTTCCCCAGTACTTCCGGCGGGAGTTTGAATTTTACGTTTTCTTCGATGCCTTTTAGGATTTCAACTTTTGCGCCGTGTTTATCGGTGAAATAATCCACCACTTGTTGCACAAGAATTTCAGGTGCTGAGGCACCGGCCGTCAGGCCTACCACTTTTGCATCCTTGCACCATTCTGGCTGAATCGAGGACACATCGTTGATGAGATAGGCGCGTGTACCCATTTCCTCGCCCAAATCTCGCAGGCGGTTCGAATTCGAGCTATTGGCGGCCCCTACTACCAGAATCACATCGCATTGCTCGGCCAGTTCCCGCACGGCGTTTTGGCGGTTTTGGGTGGCGTAGCAAATATCGCGCAAATCGGGCCCCTTGATTTCGGGGAAACGGGCTTTGAGGGCATCAATGATCGAGCGTGTGTCGTCGACGCTTAATGTTGTCTGTGTCACATAGGCCAGGCGGCTAGGGTCTGCGACAAGCAAATCTGCGACGTCTTCCGCCTTCTGCACCAATAACACCGGGTTTTTGACTCGGCCAGCCGTGCCTTCCACTTCCGGGTGGCCCTCATGGCCGATCAGCACAATCTGGCGCTCTTCCTGCTCATAACGCTGCGCCTCATTATGCACTTTGGTTACCAACGGGCAGGTCGCATCAATCACTGGCAGGCCACGCAGGCGGGCCATGTCTTCCACTTTTTCGGCCACGCCGTGGGCGCTAAATACCGTAATCGCACCATCGGGAATTTGGGACAATTCCTCAACGAAAATAGCCCCCTTCGCCCGCAAATCTTCCACCACAAATTTATTATGCACAATTTCATGTCGCACATAAATCGGCGGCCCATAAAGCTTCAGGGCCTGCTCGACAATCTCAATGGCGCGATCAACGCCAGCGCAAAATCCACGCGGTTGGGCTAAAATGACTTTCATGGGGTTACCATTCCTTGAAAATCACAAAAACCGCAAGCACGATTAAGGCAAAGCCTAATAAATGGTTCCATTTGAGTGATTCGCCGAGATAGAAAATGGAAAAGGCAGCAAATACCGTCAGCGTAATCACTTCCTGGATCGTTTTGAGCTGTACGCCGGAAAATTGGCTGGAGCCGATGCGGTTGGCAGGGACTTGCAAACAATATTCAAAAAACGCGATGCCCCAGCTGACCAGGATCACCTGCCAAATTGGATATTCCTTGAACTTCAAATGGCCATACCAGGCGAAGGTCATGAATAAGTTGGATAGAAACAGCAATCCGATGGTGGTGAGCGAAACGGGCATAGTTTAGCGACCAAAAGAGGGTTTTACAGGAGGTTCGATTTTCTGTGCTGCTTTGACAATATCAGCAGCAAGCTCTGATGGTTTTTCATAAATTCTAGTAATCGGGTGACCTAGATGAACTTCACTCCGAAGCTCGCCGGCCTTTTGGTAATATTTTTTTTCTACTGGGAAAAGTCCAATTGCTGGTTCAACTGATGCGGGGCCATTAGCAAGCACTTTATCAGTAGCTCGTTCCGTCATGACAATTACAAATTCTGTTGCCGTTTGTGGAATAGATTCCCTTTGTACATTCCCTAAGTCGATAAACTTCCCGCCCTCTTGGTAGCCGAGCATAAGTTTACGTCCGTGAGAATATTTTTGAAGGTGATCTTGCGCTTCGGATGGCACAAATAAACAAAGTGATTCTTGCTAATCCATTTCACCATGCCCAGAATTGCCGCTCATGTTTAAGCGCCTTGTCCATTTAGGCTTTCCCGGTTCTGCAGCATCGATTACGTAGATGCTTCCATGAGACGTTTGAAACCCTAAAACCGGCATTCATTTACCTATTTGCTGTATTATCGCATCATAGCAATAAGTAGCATTGATATCTAGAGCGAACGGCGAATTGCCCGGCCGGTTGTCACAAACGCATGGAATGGCAGTTTATCTAAATAGCGCAGCAGCAGGATGGAGGCGAAGAAGAACGTCACCAGTGTCGAGATAAAATAGCCGTAGCCATAAAATTCCAGACCTGCGCGCATCGAGATTAAGGTGAAGAGGCCGTTGGTGACCATGAACATGCATTGAATCCACATCGCTTGGCGGCGGCTATCGAAATAATTGAACATGATGGTGATGAACAGCATCAACACGTGGAAGAACGCGCCTAGTACACCGAAACGATACATCGCGATATGGATAAAGCGAATGCCCATCAGTTCTAGTATTTTATGCGCCAGCACGATGGATACGAAGCAGATAATGCCTTGCAGCACGATGATGTTGCGGGCACCCGACAGCACGCTTTCTTTGATCGCGCGTTGGTTTTCCAGAATGCGTTTAAACGGCGCGTGGTTCAAAATTTCATTATAGAAACGGTGGTATTTCTCGAAGAAATCCGTCTCCACGCTTAAAATAAACACGGCCATGGCGGGAATAATGGTGAGGTAGGCGAGGAACATCGCATTGCCATATTCGAAATACATCACCATTTTACTTTGCAGAGTCGTCGCTTCCGGCGCAAAGCACATCACGAGTTTGTCGATCCAGATACCGACCGCATAAAACAAACCACCGAGCGCTACGTCCCAATAACGGTGGAAATATTTGATTACGTCGAAGGGTTCGACCACACGGTAGTTATATTCCGAGAACACTTGTGCGAGCAGAATGAAGAAAGTGATGCCAACGCCAACGTTAAAGCCAAGCAACATCCCTGCATCGCGGTAATCGCCTTTGAGCCAGATCGCGACGATAACGCCTACGGTCATGCCAATGGCGAAGGCACGGGTGATCATCCGGTAATCTTTGAGTGCTGTTAAGAAGGCGCTGATCATCCAGATGGCGCCGACTAAGAAATAGTTCGAGAAGGCGAGCAATTTGAGCGACAGCGGCAGCTGCACATAACCAAAATAATACCAGGCAACGAGCGGCAGCTGGATAATCATCAGCATCACATAGCTTGAAATCATCATACCGATCGAGCCGGTCACGTTTTTGCGGAAAATCGCATCGGCCAGATGTCGGGTCGCCACCATACTGAAGGGCGAGGCGAAAATGAGCGAGAAGGCGAAGTTATAAATCAGGATCACGTGGAAATCGAGGAAGTAGCGGAACGTATGGGTGCTTGAGCCATAAATCGAGATCGCGCCGATCGCGAGAATGGTGATCAGCCATGGGCCGGCAGTGACCATCGCGGAATGCAGGTGCGCTTGCACCAACCCCATCAAATCGTCTTTATCCATTAATCGCTTAAGCGTAAATCCAATGCCTGCCATGATGTTATCCCATTACCTTTGCGCCGATGAGTGATTGATAGAGATAGTGGTACGTGCGGTTATGCAGATTACGGTCATAATAACGGTGCACCCGTTCTTTGATCGCTTGTGAATAACGTTGGTGCTTCTCTTTATCGATCAGCAATTCGTAAATTTCTTCCGCCATTTCTTGCGGGTTTGAAATGCCGACAATCTCGCCGCCCTGCCCTAACATTGGCTCTTCAAGCTCCGTGCCACAAATCAATTCGCGGCAGTTTCCAACATCGGTCGCAACACATGGAATGCCCGCAGCTCCGGCTTCCAGAATCACCAAGGGCTGTGCTTCCGAAATGCTCGAAAGCGCCACAACATCAATCTCTGGCAAGAATTCATCGACCTTCACGCTGCCTTTAAATTGTACAGTGCTTTCGAGGCCTAATATTTTGACCAATTCCTGGCACTCTTCCGCATAATCCGTGTCTTCATCAAGCGGGCCCATAATCCATGCACGCGCATTTGGCAGCATTTTTTTGAGCTCTGCACAGGAACGGATAAAGGTTTTGGTATCTTTAATCTGCACCACACGCCCAATAAGCGCCACTGTTGGCGGGTGGATAGTGTTGCTGTGGCGAATTGCACCGAAACGGTTCAGGTTAATACCATTGGCGATGATCTGCATTTTTGCAGGGTCTGCACCATCTTCAATTTGCAAGGTTTGGTTTTCTTTGAACAATGTGATGATGCGGCTTGAGGCCTCATAGCATACGCGGGAATAGCTGATGAACATACCCAGCCAAAGTTCACGCAGACCACGATCAATCTTATCAATCGTCAAATGTTGCGAGAGAATATTTTGGCTTTCCAACCAATCGACCGATGCAATTTCAATGCGGCGTTCGTTGGTGTAAATGCCGTGTTCGGAAACAATCAGCGGATTGCCGGTTTGTAAACGCGCACGGGCGCCGAGTAGCCCCGCAAAACCAGTGCAAGTCGCGTGATATAATTTTGCTTTTGGCAATGGCGCAGAAAGAACGGAATAAAAACCGGTGATCAACGAACGGAACGACCAGAAATAATCGATGAAGGAATTACCTGGCAGTAACTCGTTATACACATTCACCATCGCGCTCCAGCCTTCCTGCGTATCGAGGAATTCGCGGATGTCGAAATTCTTATCTTCGCGATCAATGAAATCGATGATTTTTTTCAAATCAAACAATGTCGCGTTTTCCTGGCTGAAGATTTTAATCTGTTCCGCCACTTTTTCGGCGATGGCTTTGCTGCCATGCTCGGAAACGTCTTTCTCGATTGGGCTATTGCGCAGGATCACCGTTTCGACATGCTTCAGATTCGCAGGGTATGTGTAACGCTGTTTATACTCTTCCTGCTCGGGCATGATGGAGACGATGCTGAAGGTAAAATCCTTCTGCGATTCGATCAAATCATGCACCCAGGTGGAAACACCGCCCATCACGTATGGGTAGCTACCTTCTACGATAATGCAGATATCAGTTTCGACTTTGCTAAATTTACGGCTCATGCTGCCACCTTTTCTACTGGACCACGGCCGGACCACAGCAAAATGCTTTCGCAAATCACATCCGGATATTTGCGCGATTGTAATACTTGCTCACAATTCATTCGGGCCTGACGACGCAAATCGCTATAACGTTTGAGGTGGAATAAGCACTCCGCATACAGCACCCAGATATCGAGTTTCAGCGTTTCGGAAGTGATAGCACTTTCAAACCAACGCACCGCCTCTTCGTATTTTTCTTGGCGCATTAGCAAGCGGCCAATCAAATAGAAAATGCGTTTGTCGTTCGGTTTAAAGCTTAAATAATCACGATAGAATTTCATTGCAAGCAGGCGCGCTTCGCTTTCTTGCTCAGGTTCCAAAATGGTTGAGAACGCAAGGTCATCATAGACCGATGCAATCGCCAATAACACTTCATAACGATCCGGATATTTCTGGCGCAACTTCTCGAGCTTCAACAATTGTGCGAAGAAATTGTTTTTGATTTTCGTAATTGCGGTTGCCGCCTGTACGCGCACCACGTTGCTCGTATCTTCACGCAGTGCCATTTTGATTACCGAACCGAAATCCGGGTGGAAGAACTGTGTCATTTTCAGAATCGCCTCGCGCTTTTGCATTTCTGTCCCGCGCTTGATCACATCGACAAACGGGATAATGCTATAATTCATCCAGCTTTTATCGCGGCCATATTGCAGCGCTTCGGCGATTTCCTGCGGCTGGCTTTTCTTTTGTTCTGGGAAAATCGAATAATACCACTCTGTAAAGCTGGTGGCGTGGCCTTTGGAAATTTTGAATACAATCAGCAGTAACATCATACCCGCTGCTGCGAAGGGCCCGAGCACCGTGAGGAAGATCGAGAAGATAATACCGAAACGTGCCCCGATTTTGAGGCGTACCGTCGCAATCGTATAGATATATGCCGCTAAGCAGCAGGCGATGTGGATAATGAGTGCCGCAAAGCCTGAATCTTCAAGCAATAACGATACGGAGAAAATTTCTGCGTATAAAATCAGTGCCGCTAAAATGAACAGCGTAACCCGGCCAGCAGGCGACGCACGGAACCGCCGATGAATCTCATCGGCATCCATTAATCCTTCCGTGAGGGCGAGATTGCGCTTTAAAAAGTTCATGCTGCCGCCTGACCTTGGAAGAGTGATTGAATGTTGAATTGCAGTTCAACACCAGCCAGCGCAGGCTCATTGTTTAAATTGATCTGACGCTGAATTTTCTGCACCACGATACTTGCATTATTAAGCGCTGTGTTTGGCAGAATCACCGTAAACACTGAGTGCGGCAATGCATTTTGCTCGGTCAGGCTTTCCTCAAACAACTGGTCAATTTTGCGTGTATGGCCAGAAATAATTTTACCAAGCGCACGTGCTGCTTCACGACGTGCCGGCTCCGCAATTTTTGAAGCGCCCACCATACGAATGCTAATGAGCGATGCATCAAAGCCCACGCGTTTCGCAAGTTCCGGCAGATATGCCGCCTGCTGGCGCAAGAAGCTGCCCGAAAGCACATTGCTATCAGGATTCAGCATGCTGTCGCGTTTCGCAATTTGATAACCAAGTGCACGTGCATAAGCCGCACCGACCCATTCGCAAAGCACTTTAAAGCTCTCAATGGTCGAGAAATTGAGCACCGAAAAGCCCATCGATTCGATTTTAAGCATACCGAATACGCGACCGCTCACGACATCATAGAGGCTTCCCGCCAATACGCCGTGGCCATCCAATTTGCGTTCATCTTCTTCATTTACTAAATTCAATACACGCCCTTTGGTCAACACTTCGCGGTATAATGTGCTGCTGCTATCATATTCGCGTGGATAGGTAGCATCTGCCGGCCAACCGAAACTGTTTTGCAATTCCAGGCGATCATTTTTAAACAGGAAAATCGAATAACGTTCTGCATTCAGCAACACGCTCACCAGATTTTCTACACCATCCAATACGCCATTCGGATCGCGCACTTCGATTGCACGCGCTGCATCATAAGCCGAAAATGCGGTGCGCAATTGACCAGCCACACGGAATTCCAAATTTTCTTTGATCAGACGAATATCATTATATTTTTCAGCAATGGTTTCTTCACGAACGCGGCTTTCGTATAATTCTTCTGTCAGCCGTTGTTGGCGACGTACATGGCGCTGGCGCATTTCGCCCAGAATCAATGCTGCCATCAGCCACATAACGGGATTGATGCAAAGCTCATATAAATGGCTGAAGGAATCAAGGCCTTCGGTTGCATGTACCGGAATATGTGGGTTGCCGAGCAGCAACACGACTGAAGCAACGATTGCACTTAAAAAGCCTTCTTTCACGCCATATTGCACCGAAGTGAGGAGTACAATAATCCAGAATGGATGCGGGCTTACGCTCCAGAAACGGTCACCTTTAAAGACGAGGTCGATGAGAATCGCGACCACAAAAAAGATCCCGATCTCAAGCACCGCCGAAGGGCGGATGAGCCATGGGCGTTTCGGCTTATTGACCACTTGTAACTGTGTGGTTTCTGCCGAACGCGGTGTGGTGGTGGTGACTGCTAACATATTAAGCCCCTATAACTTCCATTTGAAATAACCGCCAACACGGGTTGAATCTGCGTCGGATTGTTTAAACCCGATACTATGACTGAACCGTAATTGGAATTCTTTATTTAAGCCGACTTGCTGGATCCAGCGTCCACCGAGATATGGCCCGTTGCCGCCGAATCGATCATATGCATAACCACCGAACGCTTCCCAATAGGATGCTTCGATCAAATCGGTCGGGATTTCCTGGCGCCAACCGACCGTACCATAATGTACTTCGCGGGTAACGAGCGGGTAATAGCGATAATCCTGGCCGGATGGATCGGTGTTATGTTGGACATCCATCGGATATTCCGCATCCAACCCATATTCTGCAAACAGACGTGGATCAATACGGCTGCCAACATAATAGAGTGGCAAGCGCATTGTGGCACCAACCGTTACTGAGCGATCAACATCTTCAACATCTTCCAAATTATAGCGGTTATAGCCAACTGTAACTGACGGCGCGATATCTGGGCGAATGCGGAAGTTTTGCGAATAAGCGATACGGTCGCGGTTCACATAATCGAGCACACCTTCAACGAAATCCCAGTTCGAGCGGTGATATTCAGCATTCACCGTAATATCGCCACGCATATAACGTTTGAGATATTCGATGCCCGCACCTACGGTTTTCATATTAAAGAAGCCAGACGCCTTCAGCTGATCACCATTATCCAATTCATGACGCAGATAAACTTCCTGACGTACACGGAGCTCATTGGTATCTTCAACAGCACCCGTTTCACCGCGGCGCACACCTTCGGCCATCACATAGTTATGATCCGCTACAATGCCCATCACGTTATTCTGATTCGCACGAACTTCACCGCTAAGCTGGCCGAGAATCTGCGTGTCATCATCAAGCAGCTGAATCTCGCCATCAACCTTCATAAAGCCACGGCGTGATTCTTGAATGCGATTGCGCAGACGTGCTGCATCTTCATTGGTTGGAGCAAGCACTAACACTTCGTTTACATGCCCCAGTGCTTGCGGTGTATTGCCCATATACCACTCTACGCTTGAAAGCGCGGCAAGCACCTGCGGATTATTTGGATAACGCGCATTGATAGCCTGCAGGCGATCGCGTGAGCGGGCTTGGTGACCGGTTTCGAGATCCAATTGTGCATGTAGCAATTCCAGGCGAATTTCACCCTCTTGGCTCACCTGTTCAATGGTTTGCACCGGTATTTGTTTTTCTTCCGGAAGCACAGCCGTAATGGTGAAGGTTTTGTCTTTGCTCTCCGCGAAATTATTGCTCAAGCGCATACCGCGATCCGCCACCAGCACGATCGAGTCATAGCTGGTCGAGGTCAGCTGTATCCAAGCTGGCATTTCTTTGCCGAGCGTACGCAGCAATGGTTGTTTTGAAGCTTCGCCCGTAAATTGAATCACCATTTCGTTTGGCAATTGGGTGCCACGCACTTTGAGCACATGCTGGCGCGGTAATGTGAAGCTGCTCATCTCTGCCGCCATCGGAGTGATCGTCATTTTCTGCACCGTGCGCACATTGTTCTGCGCGATGGTATGGAAGAATTCACGCGCAGCGTCATATTGCTTGTTGGTCAGCAACAACAACACATAATCGGCCTGCAAATTCTTATCGTCCGGATTTTTTTCAATCACTTTTGCCATCATCGCTTGTGCTTCCGGATAACTGCCCAAATGGAACAAGGATTTGGCGGTAATCAATTCCGCATCTCTGGTTTGTGGCGTCACCATTTTCGCGCCAACCAATGCACGTTGGTAATAAGGGGTCGCATCCGTTTTGTGGCCCTGACGGGTCAAAATATCCGCCATATCATAGAAAGTGCGGAAATCATTGCCGCCTTTGGCGTGATATTTTTTAAACACTTCTGCTGCTTGCGTATAATTCGCACGGTTATAGAGCATAATGCCATAATCACGCAGCAAATTGGCATCATCCGGGCGCAGGCTAACTAATTTCTCGAGCACTTTATCGCCCAATGCCGGGTAATTATTACCAAGCGCCACATTGCGCAAGGTTTCAAGACGTTTTGGATCCTGCGTGTTGTTAAACATACGGGTTAAATCCGCTTCCGTCGCTGCATTGCCAAGCACGGAAAGAGTTTCGAGATAAATCTCATCTTCCGCCTGGCCACGTTTATCGGCCGGAATATTCTCGATCAGGCGCAGAATCTGGTGATAGCCACCGCTCGCATAAAGCAGTTTCATCCATTCAATACGCTCTTGTGCTGGTGCATTGACTGCACGGCGAGCCATCCAATCCAATTTATCTTCTTCCGGACGAGTGCCCCAGAGATACATTAATTGCTCGAGATCTTTATTGCCTGGGTGCGCGGTGTTCGAAAGCTCAACGAATAATGCTGCCGCATCTTTTTTGTCGCCTGCGGCCAAAGAATCATATGCAAAGCGGCGTTTCTCGGAATTTGGAGCGCCTGGTCGTGTCGCTTGTGCTTTTTCGAATGCGCGCAGTTCAGCCATTTTACCCTGTTTACGCAGCATGGCGGTATAGAAATAGCTCCATTTGCTGGTCGGGTTCGCAAGCGCTTTTTCTTTAATCATCGGCGTATAATCATCCGCTGCATTATAGGTTACCAATTGCTGGATAACCGCAATTTGGCGCTCTTCGGGCACATTTGGCTGAGCCAATTCTGCTTTGAGCAGCACAATCATTTCCGGCCAATATTTGGGTTCATTCGGCGCTACCGCATAGAGCAGCGAGCTATACAGCTGCGGATCCATCGCGAAGCCGTTGTCTTTCAACTCTTTGATATGCTCAAATGCTTCCACTTGCTGGCCATTATTAATCAGCGCCGTCGCATAAAGGAATTGGTCATCATCCTTCGCCGTGCGCCAATAGAGACGTTTTGCAGCATAAGCCGCAATCGCAGGGTGTTTATAATCATTCGAGATATAGTAAACATCGCGCAATAACGCAGGCGATACAACATCATCCGCATGCATATTAAGCCACTGAATAACTTCCTTATCTTTACCCGCAGCCGATGCCATTTTGAGCCATGCAATATCCACCATCAACGATGGACGAGTAACACGGAAACCTTCGAATATTTTGAGGCCTTCTTCGGTCACTTTATGTTGCAACATCAACCATGTCAGCGCGCCGAGATCGTTATCTTCCACTTGTGTATAAGGGCGCAGGCTAAACAAGAAATCGCGTGATAAATCGACCATACCCGCACGCATCGTTGCCTTGCTCAGGGCCACCGTTTCAAATACTTGAATCTTTGGTGTTTTATTCAATTGGCTTTGTGCTTTTGCTTGCGCATCTGACTCACGCAATGCGAGCGCAAAAATAGCATCAAGTGCTGGCCATTGCGCCAATTTGGTTGGCCCAACTGCCGTGCGCAATGCTTTAATTGGATCGGTTTGCTGCTCATCTTGATAGAATTCAGTCAACTGGATGAAGCGGAATTCCGGCAATTTATCGACATCGCCAGGACCAGTTAGCGCCTGAATCAGCGGAATATTACGCTGACGGATTGCGACATCCAGGAACAGTTCCTGCAGGCTCTCTGGCAAACGTGATGCATTATATAAATTCACCATCCGCTCATAGGCCCTACGCTCCTGCCCGCTCGCAATTTCGGCACGAACGAGAGCAATGGTAATGTCCGGATCTGTCGTGAAATCACGATAAGGCGCAAGCAGCGCGAGGCTTAAATCTGGGCGACGGCTGGAGTAGAAAATATTGGACAAATGCAACACGGTCTGGCGTCTTACTTTTTCGTTTTGACCTGCAAGCCACGTGCTCGCAATCGCAAATGCATCATCCTGGCGGCCTAATTGTGAAAGCGCGATCACCCAGCTTTCCATCGCTTCCTGGTTCATTGCCTTTGGATTGCGCTGGAACAAAGTTTTCATCACATTCGCCGCATCTTCATTGCGGTTCATTTGGCGATAAATAAACGCAAGCTGCGTATAGTTTTCCGTTTTATCAGGCTCTGATTGCAGCAATTTTTCCAGCACCGCGATCTGCTTGTTATAATCTTGGTTATAGTTATAAATATCCGAAAGTTTTTTGAGCTTTTCTGGGTCTGCGCGCAGCGTGTTCATTTTTTCGAGCACCCGTGCATAATCCGCCTGACGACCGGCATATTGATAGAGTGTTGAAATTCGGTCCAGCGCACGAATATCGTCCGGATTTTTTTGCAAATACGCTTCGAGTAGTGAGATCGCGCGGTTTAACTCATTGTTCTCAAGATAAATGCGCACCAATGGGAATACGATTTCCGGCGAAAGATTACCCACCGTCAGCTGGGTTTCATAATCGGCGCGCGATTCGATAAGACCCGAACCGTCGACTTTCATCATCGCGATGCCGGTTTTGGTCGGCAGCAAATAACTGGCGGATAAAATACCCGCAACAATCAACCCCAAGATAATAATGTACGTGAGACGCATTTAAATACTAAAAATCCGATAGTTAAAAAATTAACATCAATCGTTAATGAAAAACAAATAGTGCTGTGGATAATTGATAAATGTTTAGAGGTTTTTTAACCTTTTTGCAAGTATTTAACTGCTTTGTTACCTCACATGCACCAAGGTTCTGTTGGAAATGTAGGGCAACATGTTGTTCTCAAACATTTTTTTAGTTAACATTTCTTCTGTCTTTACATCCGTCAGATCCCAATATTCCAGACCCAATACACCCACTGCTGGCGCTTTTGCCTTCGCTTTATATAAATAATTGAGGGCATAATCCTGCTCCTCCTTACTTCTTAATATATGTTTTTGCTGGGCTGGATCGAAGTTAGTAAACGTACTTTCGGCCAATACATAGTTTAGCATCGGCGCGGTTTCTTCTAACACATGGTAGCCTCGGTTCTGGATAAGAAGCAAATGCGGGTATGCTTCCCGAATGGCCTTTACCAGCTGCACCGCTGCTTTTTCCATGCCTGGCTTTTGCTCTTCCAGAGCCACCGGGCTATCTAACGTATCAAACATTAATCCTGCAAAACCTCGTTGTATCAACGGTGGAATTACTTCTTCTAATAACATTTTCTGCCAAAGCGGGTTGCGGATATCAACCACATAACTGCCCGGCCAATGTGGGTTTTCCTGTAGCAGTAGCCCTTCTGCTTTTGCATGCTGATACCACGGGTCGTTCACTGTAATTTCGCCCAAGCTCACATAACCCACCACCTGCGTATCGTTTTTGATCAGTCTTTTCAGGCTAAAGGGATATAGCCGGTCTAGCACCACCAACTTATAGGATGTAAAAACCTTCGGTTTTGCGGTATCACCATAATACACCGCCCAGCCAGTCGGTTTTTGGCAGGACGTTGTAAAAACCAGCAGGACGGCCCACAATAACCCATTGATATATAAACGAAAGTTCATCTATGAAGCATATCATTACTTTCATCATTTTTACAGGGGTTTTACTGTTCCTTTTGTGGCGCGCCTTCCCCGAGGTCGAAATCACGCAAAACGACATGGGCACCATCGTCCAATTGCTATTAGTCGGCAGCATGTTGAGCGGCTCGGTGCTGCTACTTTTCCGCCAAAACTTAGGCAAAGGCTTTCATTACGCCGTGATCTGGCTCACCTTGGGCTTCGCCTGCGTTGTCTTCTATAGCGGCAAAAACGTGATCCTCGCGAGCCTCCTTCCCGGTCATGCCACTCAAGGCGAAACCATTACCATCCGCGCCGCCACTGATGGCCATTTTTACCTGGTCGCCGAGGTCAACGGCAAACCCATCCGCTTCATGATTGATACCGGCGCCTCAACTCTCTTTATTCCCCTACGCACCGCGCAAAGACTGGGCGTTTCGCTCGAAGACCTCGCCTATACCCAAAGCTTCCAAACTGCCAACGGCCAAACCTATGGCGCGCCCACTACTTTGAGCACCGTCAAAATCGGCAGCCATGTATTCACTGATGTCCCGGCCTATATCAACCAAGGCGAATCCCTCACCCCACTCATGGGCATACGCTTCCTAGATAGAGCTAAGTCCTTGGAAATCAAAGGAGATGAGCTGATTATACATTTTTAACCTCCGATTTCTCACTTGCGCTCGGAATGACAAATTATAAAATACCGCACTTATCGGGGCGTAGCGCAGCCTGGTAGCGCGCGTGGTTCGGGACCACGAGGTCGGAGGTTCGAATCCTCTCGCCCCGACCATTTAACGCCTGCACGAAAAGTAATCACTATACAAACGCCGAATATTCGCTATACTCCCCGCGCAATATGGAATATGCGCTCACGTTCGATGATGTATTGCTGAAGCCCGCCGCTTCAAGTGTTTTGCCAACTCAGGTAAACACCGCCACGCTCATCACCCCAAGCATATCCCTACAAATCCCACTCATCTCCTCCGCGATGGATACCGTTACCGAATCCCGCCTCGCTATCGCGATGGCACAAAGTGGCGGCATGGGCTGTATTCACCGCAATTTATCGCCCGAAGCGCAAGCTGCTGAAGTCCGCAAAGTAAAGAAATTCGAATCCGGCATGGTGATTGATCCGGTCACGATTCAACCAAATGCCACACTCGGCCAAGCACTCGAACTAATGGCGCAAAATGGCATTTCTGGCATCCCCGTTACCGAAAAAAATGGCAAACTAGTCGGCATTCTGACCCACCGCGATGTACGCTTCGCCCGCGATCTGTCACAAAAAGTGGCGGAATTGATGACCAAAAAACTCATCACCGTACGCGAAGGCGTCTCGCGTGATGAAGCGAAAAAATTATTGCACCAACACCGCATCGAAAAGTTATTGGTCGTCGATAAAGCCTATAAATGCATCGGTTTAATCACTGTCAAAGACATCGAAAAATCCCAGAAATTCCCCCACGCTGCGAAAGATGCCCAAGGCCGCTTACGCGTTGCCGCTGCTATCGGCGCCGGTGAAAATGGCTTCGCCCGCGCTAAATTTTTGGTCGATGCCGAGGTCGATATATTGGTGATTGATACCGCCCACGGCCACTCCAAAGGCGTGATCGATGCCGTTAAAAAAATCAAAAAACTCTACGGCACAAAAGTACAAATCATCGCCGGCAACATCGCCACCAAAGAAGGTGCGAAAGCATTAATCGAAGCAGGCGCAGATGCCGTAAAAGTAGGCATCGGCCCCGGCTCCATCTGCACCACGCGTATTGTTGCAGGTGTCGGCGTACCACAGCTTTCCGCTATCATGGAAGTCGTCGAAGTTGCCAAAAAAGCCGGTGTCTGTGTGATCGCCGATGGTGGCATCAAATATTCCGGCGACCTCGCCAAAGCAATCGCTGCAGGTGCTGATTGCGCGATGCTCGGCAGCCTCTTCGCCGGCACGGAAGAAAGCCCAGGCGAAGTGATTTTATTCCAAGGCCGCTCATACAAAACCTATCGCGGCATGGGCAGCGTAGGCGCGATGGCGCAAGGCTCTGCAGACCGTTATTTCCAACAGGAAATCAAAGATAGCCTCAAACTAGTCCCAGAAGGTGTCGAAGGCCGCGTCCCTTACAAAGGCCCAATCAGCGAAGTCGTGCATCAATTGATCGGTGGCTTAAAAGCCTCCATGGGTTATTTGGGCGCACCAACGATCAAAGACTTCCAAAAGAACGCGAGATTCGTCCGCATAACCACGGCTGGCTTACGCGAAAGCCACACGCATGATGTAACCATCACCCGCGAAGCCCCAAATTATCCGAGTCAGAGTTAATGAAAATTATACCATCCTCCTGTATTATTAGGGAATGGTAAGGATCACTTCAGATAAAGCGGCTGAGTTACTTTTTGCTGGAATACCCCATTTTGATTTTAAAAAAGGGATCGGTCCTACTGGAGATCCTGAACTTAGCGCGAATTTAGGCAAAGAAGGAACTCTGCTTGGCACAGTATGTTATGGACTAGGCCGTCCGGTAGAGCACGGCAAGCTACACATGTATGCAGAAATTTTTATTAAAGAAACTGTGCAAGGTTTGGGTCTGGGAAGAGAGTTATTGTGTAATCTTATTGATTATACTCAGGCTCGTGCTGCAGATAAGCTCGAATTTTACGCTTTGGAGGCTGGAACTTATGCGTGGTTGCGAATGGGATTTTTGCCAACAAGAGAAGATTTTGGTTTTTTAAAAGAACACCTTAACGAACAAAAGCAAATACTCGATCTAACACCCGCCGAAACAGAAATCGTAGACGCCATCTGTCTTAGTAAGAAACCAGAAGCAGTACGTATGCTGTTTGGACTAACATCCTCGGACAACACAACAAGTATTGCTTGGCAATTGTTATGGGATACCGAATATTATTTGCAGCTCAATCTTAAAAATCCTGAATCGATGCGGATATTCAGTGAATATACAGGCTGGAAAGATCGGGAGCGGAATATAATATCACAGCGTTGGGTAGATGCTATCAGCAAAATTCAGCAAGAAGGGAGACAAAAATGAAGCGGCTAGAACAAGCATTAGTCGAAGAAGCCGAGCGGATGCAGGCAAAATTGCCAGAGCTGCATTACCAGGCTATTCTTCCTGCGATTTACGAAGCACAAAAACATTATATTGCAGATAAAATAATCGAATCTGCATTCGGCATTACATTAAAACCCGAAGATAGACGCAGTTAACTATTAAAGCGGCAGCAGACTTTCCACGCGTCTGCTAGCAACCATCAAGATTGCCGTATCAATATATTCCAGCCCTCGCAGATCCTGAATAAACGTATCATGCTGCGCGATTTTAGCAGCGTGGGTTTCGAGCCATTGTTCCAGCGTGCCCACTTTTAGCACAGCTTGCGTCAGGCGCATTTGCTGGTCGTAAAAACCATCTAAGAAATTGCGCTGCGCCAAACGCTGCCAATAAGAATCCGCCTGCATACGGCGCGCTGCGGTGCGTAAGAAACCAAGGGCCAAACGGTTGCCAAGCGCATAATAGGTTTCAGCAATGGTTTTCAGTTTCACTTTTGGCGAATATTTTTGAATGTTTAAAATTTCGCAAGCGGAAGAGAGTGTTTCCAGTGCCGCAAATTTCCTCGCGATTGCACTAGGAATATTGATCTCAAGGAAATGCTCCAGCTTACGCTCATAGGTTTTGCGCGCAGCAGGCGCCATCACTTGTTCAAGGTATGAGCCAACCTCTTCCACACCTGGTTTGAAATAATTTACCACTTCCGCAACATTCAATGGCTGTGGCAAATTGCGCAAGAACCACAAGGTCACGCGTTCCACCAGCGCCGTTATTTCGAGGAATAATTCATGCTGCGAGCTGGCAGGCACCACGCCATCGAGCGTTTCGATTTCTGCCCACAGCGGACGCAAACCAAACGCATCACGTGCGATTGCATAAGCGCGCGCAACTTCAGCTGGGTTTTGGCCGGTATCTTCCACGATCTGGTGGAAGAAGGTGATGCCCATACGGTTGACCATACTGTTGGTCGCGAAGGTCGCGATAATCTCGCGGCGCAGCGGATGTTTTTTGATATCGTCGGCGTATTTTTTCACCATCGTCTGCGGGAAATAAATCATCAGATCTTCATTGAAATACGGATCATCCGGCAGATTGGTCGCGATCAACGTATTGAAAATCGACATTTTGCTATAGGCCAATAACACCGCAAGTTCTGGCCGTGTGAAGCCAATCTTCTCGGCATAACGACGGCCCATTTCTTCCGCATCCGGCAGTAATTCAATTGCGCGATCCAGCAGACCTTCACGCTCCAATTTGCGCATCAAATGCTCACCTGCATCCAAGCCTTTCACGCCGAGCGAATTTGCAATCGAAATCGCCGCCGTTTGCAGCACGTTATCGCGCAACACCAGGCCTTCAACTTCATTCGTCATCGAAGCAAGCAAAGTATTGCGCGCCGCTTCTTTTAGCTTGCCGCTCTTGATCGGAATATCGAGCGCGATTTTGATATTCACTTCATGGTCAGAGCAATCCACACCTGCGGAATTATCAATTGCATCGGTATTAATTCTTCCACCGGTGAGTGCATATTCAATACGTCCGCGCTGGGTAAAGCCGAGGTTTCCACCTTCACCAATCACCTTCGCACGAATTTCTGAACCATTGACGCGCAACGCATCATTGGTGCGATCGCCGACTTGGTCATTCGATTCCTCGGAAGATTTGACATAGGTGCCAATGCCACCATTCCATAACAGATCAACCTTCGCGCAAAGCAATACGCGAATGAGTTCATCCGGCGTGATGTTTTCTGCTTTGATCTCAAATAATTTGCGTACTTCTTTTGAGAGCTTTAGTGTTTTCGATTTGCGCTCAAATATGCCACCACCAGCGGAAATTAAATCGGCCTTATAATCGGTCCAACTAGAACGTGGCAGTGCAAATAGGCGCGCGCGTTCCGCGTAGCTTTTTGCAGTATCTGGTGTTGGATCGAGGAAAATATGTTGATGATTAAACGCCGCGAGCACTTGCATATTTTTCGACAGCAGCATGCCGTTACCAAATACGTCGCCGGACATATCGCCAATGCCGATGGCGGTGAAATTTTCTTTTGTGATGTCTTTGCCAAGTTCGCGGAAATGGCGGTCAACCGATACCCACGCGCCTTTTGCGGTGATGCCCATTTTCTTATGGTCATAACCGACGGAGCCGCCGGACGCGAATGCATCGCCTAACCAGAAACCATATTCCGCAGAGAGGCTGTTTGCGATATCTGAGAAGGTCGCAGTGCCTTTATCTGCCGCAACCACCAAATAAGGATCATCGCCATCATGCCGCACCACTTGTTTAGGCGGCACGATTTTTCCATCAACGATGTTATCGGTGATATCGAGCAAGCCTTTTAAGAATGTTTTATAGCACGCGATACCGGCTTCGAGTTGCGCTTCGCGGCTGCCATCTTTCGGTGGATGTTTGACAACGAAGCCACCTTTGGAACCAACCGGTACAATCACCGCGTTTTTCACCATCTGCGCTTTCATCAAGCCTAATACTTCAGTGCGGAAATCTTCGCGGCGATCGGACCAACGCAAGCCACCACGCGCCACTTTTCCGCCACGTAAGTGAATGCCTTCTACAGCATTACTGTAGACAAAAATTTCCGCATACGGCTTTGGCTTTGGTAATTCTGGAACAGCCGCAGAATTGAGTTTGAAAGAGATATATTCTTTGTCTTGGAAGAAGTTTGTGCGCCAGGTGGCCATGATAGTATCAACAAAACGGCGGATGATTTTATCTTCCGCGACGTTAGACACTTCCATCAATTTGGTATCGATTTCTTTAAGAATCGCGGCGATAGCGTTATCGCGGTCTTTTACTTTTAAACTGAAGCGGGCATAGAAAAGTGCAACGATTTTTTGGGCCAGTTCAGGTTGGCGCGAAAGTGCCTTCGCTATAAAATCGTGGCTAAATGCGAACACCGCTTGGCGCAAATATTTTGAATAGGCACGCAGCAAAATGATATCTCGCACCGACATACCGGCGCGCAATACCAATGCACCCAGTGCATCATTTTCCATTTCCTTATGCCAAATCGCGGTAAGGGCTTTTTCAAATTCGGCTTTCACTTCGCCCAAAGGTGGAAGTGGCGTTTCGGTTTTCTTAAGCGCCAAACGGAAATGGTGCGTCCACAGGCCGGTTTTATGGTGAATGGGCGTGATTTGGAACGTCAGCGAATCGAGCACTTTAAAGCCCATATATTCGAGCGTTGGCAGAATTTCAGAGAGCGTAATTTGGCGGCCCGGGTGGAAAATTTTAAGCTGCAAACTTTCTTCCGCGTCGCCTTCCAGGCGATATAAATCGAGCGCCAAATCAAAACCAATATCTTTTTCCGACAATGCTTTTTCGAGCTTTAAAATATCGCGCACCGTGCCGCTGTAATGATAACGGCTCATGAAGGAAGCGGGGAACGCATCCCAATATAAATGGAACAGGCGCTCGCCTTCTTTCTCGCCGAGCAACACCACAGCGCGCTCACGCAACCCTTCGGCCCAACTGCTGGTTACTTCTTCAATTTTGCGCTCCAAAGCTTTGGCGTTTAAATTGAGCGATACATCCGGATCAATCCGCACGATGAGGTGCAGGCGCGCCAATGGCGAATCCGTAATTTGCGCATAATGATCGGTTACGCTGCCACCGGTTGCCTGCTCGAGAATTTTCTGAATCTGCTCACGAGAGCGAGTGTTGTAACGCTCGCGCGGAACATAGACCAACGCGCTTAAAAACCGGCGATAGGGGTCTTCACGCAGGAACAGGCCGACGCGTGGGCGTTTTTCAAGATCGATAATACCCATGCAGAAATGATAAAGTTCTTCGACCGAAATTTGCAGCAACTCATCGCGCGGATAATTTTCCAAAATCGCGACTAACGATTTCGCATTGTGGCTGCGCGGCACAAAATTCGCGCGCGCAATCACGGCATCTACTTTTTTGCGGATGAGCGGAATGAGGCGTGCGCTTTGATGGTATACAGATGAAGTGAACAGGCCCAAGAAACGCTGCTCACCAACTATAACACCGTTTTTATTATAAATTTTGAAGCCGAGGTAATCCATCGGCACTGGACGATGCACGACAGATTTGCGCACGGATTTGGTAATCTGCACCAATTGTTTTTCGGACGAAGAAACCGTCATGGATTCAAGCTCGACCGTGTTTGCTTCTTCGCGTTCCACTTTAAATAAACCAAGTTCGGATTTTGGAATGGCGGTATACGAAACCATGCCATCTTTGCCGACGACTTGATATTCGCGGCTGCCCATCAACACGAAATGATCATTATAAAGCCAATCGATAAATTCTTTAACTTCGGCCACTTCGTCTTTTGGCTTTTCCGGTAATGTATCACGCACGGCGTTCAGTTTTTTGCGCATCGCCTGCCAATCAGCCACACATGCCGCCACACGCACCAACACCCGCTCCATTTCTTCTTCGAGTTTTTTGGCAGCAGGCTCGCCGATATAATTCATCTCAATATGAATCAGCGATTCGGCGACATATTTTTTCTGGCCCTCAAAATCACCTACCGCCACTACTGCGCCCTTGGCATTGCGCTCTACGAACAAAATTGGGTGAATCACTTGGCGGATGCGGTGACCTTGGCGGCCTAGTTCCGCAATAATCGAATCGAGCAAGAAGGGTGAATCGATGCTTGCCACCTCCAGCACCGAACGCTCCATCGCGCCGATGCGGGCATGGAACACGCGGATGGCGCGCGGTGAATTTGGCGAACGGGTGGCAAAAAATTTCCAGGTATGTTCGGCGGAATCAAGCCAGCGTTGATCGGGCTCGGATTGCAATGTCTCTTCCGAAACGCCAGCAAAATAACGCTCCAAGAAGGCTTGGAACAGCGCCGGAAGCTTTTTCTTTTTCGCGAGAGCAAAAACTGTCATTCTGGTTGCGTTTTCTACTTCTAACCCTATATGGTTACAAGCGTTTTCTATGATTTTCTCTCCCGCAGTGCAGCAAGAACTCGTAAACACCGCCAAACAAGCGGCTGCCCTGCTGTTGCGCTATTATAAAACCGACCTGGTCATTGAGCGCAAAGAAGATAAATCCCCCGTCACCGAGGCCGATCACGACGCCAATGCCCTAATTATGGCCGCTCTCACCCGGCTTACCCCCGAAATTCCGATAATCGCCGAAGAATCAGCCGAAACGCATGTAATGGATGTTTCGCAAGCGGAGATGTTCTGGTTAGTAGATCCACTCGATGGCACTAAAAGTTTTATCAAACATACGGATGAATTTACGGTCAATATGGGCCTCATTAAACATGGCATCCCAAGTTGGGGGATTATTGCGATTCCAGCGCAGGATTTAGTCTATTGGACAGAAAATAACAGAGTGTTGCGCCAGCAGGGGAATAATACACCAGAAGTAATCTCCGTGCGCACACCGCCGAAAGATGGGATTACGGTGGTCGCGAGCCAATCACATTATTCAGATAAGACCGATGTGTTTTTGAAGGAACATAAAGTAGCGCAATTTATCCAGGCCAATAGCTCACTCAAATTTTGCCGAGTGGCAGAAGGTAAGGCTGATTTATACCCACGCTTTGGGACGACGATGGAGTGGGATACCGCGGCCGGGGATGCACTCGTGCGTGCAGCAGGTGGCCGAGTGGAGCATCCGGATGGAAAAGTGTTTACGTATGGTAAGCCGGGTTTTGAGAACGGCAATTTTGTTGCTTATGGTTGGAAATGACTATTCAGGTTTTCGAGGCGGAGATTGTTGCAGATAGGGCTTAAAATGATAATCTGGACTTCCTGGCCAATATAATGCTTTAGGTAGTCGAATTAAATCATCTAAAAACTCGGCTTTTCCTTCAAGTAACATGTCTTTCAGCCAATATGTGTTGAGAAGTTGCAACCTTTTCGAATCTATAGATTCGCATTCTTTTTGATTAAAAATTTTCTGCCAATCTGCTTCGCCTTTCTTATCTTTTAGATCCTGACGTTCTTGGATCAACATCGATAGGTTCCAGCATTCGAGTGTTAGATCTATCATTTGTGCGATATCTTCTGGCGCCTGTAAATAGCGCTGACAATCTGCTGTTTGCTTATCCAATGGGATGTCTTTTTTACAATAATCTTGCGCAATCGTATAAGGCGGATTTTTGCCGTCATAGCCAAATGCATGGGCGGATACGCTGAGAAAGGATAGGGTGAGAATAACAATATATTTCATCAGCCTACCTTCAAAATAATTAGCCAAACACCTTCATCGTTTTTGGTCGCACCAATAATTCTTCGCCTTTTTTGACTGCCAATTGATCGACCACGTTTTTTTGGATTTCGGCTTGGATGACTTTACCGTTATTGCGTTCGATATCGACTTTTACTAATGCGCCGGCTGGGTTGATGTGCACGACTTTGCCTTTGATATATTCTTCGCCATCGAGTGCTTTGCGGGCGATATACATTTCGTGTGGGCGGGCGTAAATTTTGACTGGCACGCCTTCTTCGGGGCGCACTTTGGATTGTTTGCGTTTATAGGTGGTGGAGGATGTTTCCTGCACTACGCCCGGTACGATTTTGTTTAAAAAGCCGGTGATTTCTGGATAACGCGAGAGAATACCGCCGGGTTTGTATACTTCCGTGACCGTTGTTTCGATCACGTCATGTTCGGCGAGGTGGATATTGCCGTCGCCATCCTTGAATCCATCGAACTCATTATAATTGCCGAGGAAGTCATAAACGAAACTATTCGCCGGTGCGTGATAGACTTCTTCCGGTGTGCCAACTTGTTCGATGCGTCCATTGCTCATGACGACCACGCGGTCGGACACTTCCATCGCTTCTTCCTGGTCATGCGTTACGAAAATGCTGGTGACGTGGATTTCATCATGCAGACGGCGCATCCAGCGGCGGAGTTCTTTGCGTACTTTTGCATCGAGTGCTCCGAATGGTTCATCGAGCAATAATACTTTTGGTTCTACTGCAAGTGCGCGAGCAAGTGCGACACGCTGGCGCTGACCGCCAGAAAGTTGGTGCGGATAACGGGTATGGAAATTTTCCAAGTGTACGAGTTCTAGCAGCATCATTACTTTGCGACGAATTTCGGCTTCGGTCGGGCGGGTTTCGCGGGGACGAACACGCAAGCCGAAGGCCACGTTATCGAATACGCTCATATGTTTAAACAGAGCGTAATGCTGGAAGACGAAGCCGACATGGCGCTCTTTAATATGCTTATTATGGGCTTCTTCGCCGTCTAAAATGATGCTGCCGGAATCGGCTTGTTCTAGGCCGGCGATGATGCGCAGCAATGTGGTTTTGCCGGAACCGGAAGGGCCAAGCAATGCGATCAGCTCACCGGATTTGACTTCCAGGCTCACATTATTGAGCGCGGTAAAATCGCGGCTGAAACCTTTAGTGATGTTTTTAACGTGAATGCCCATACCGACTCTCAATAAACTGCTTTAGCACCAATGTCACCAGCGCCAGCAAGGTTAAAATGGAAGCAACGGCAAACGCCGCCACGAAATTATACTCGTTATACAAAATCTCTACATGTAGCGGGATCGTATTGGTTTCGCCCTTAATATGGCCCGACACCACCGATACCGCCCCAAACTCGCCCATCGCCCGCGCATTGCAGAGCAGCACCCCATAGAGCAAGCCCCATTTGATATTGGGCAACGTTACATGCCAGAACGTATACAAACCGCTCGCACCCATCATCACGGAGGCTTCCTCTTGCTCCGTGCCCTGCTCTTCCATCAACGGAATCAACTCACGTGCGACGAAGGGGAATGTGACGAAGATCGTGGCGATCACCAAGCCCGGCACTGCAAAAATAATCTGGATATTATGTTCAGATAACCATGCACCTAAATAAGAATTTGCACCGAATAATAGCACATAAATCAAACCTGAAATGACGGGCGAAACCGAGAAGGGCAAATCAATCAGCGTGGTTAAAAATTGTTTGCCGTGGAAATCGAATTTCGCGATCGCCCAGCTTGCCGCCAAACCAAATACCAGATTGAGCGGAACAGCGATTGCAGCAACTAATAAGGTGAGTTTAATCGCGGCGACTGCATTTTCTTCCTTAAGACTATCCAGATAGGCTTCGGTACCTTTACGGAAAGCTTCGGCGAACACGCTGGCTAGCGGCAGACCCACCAATAACAGCAAAAACCCGACTGCCAGCGTGATCAATAGCACGCGCATCCAGATGGGTTCATTAATATGATTGGAGCGTTTGCGCATTAATATCTCTTACGGCTACCTGCCGCCCAGCGTTGCAATAAATTGATGAACAACAACATGAAGAACGAAATAATGAGCATCACGCATGCAATGGCGGTTGCACCCGTATAATCATATTGCTCGAGCTTAATGATAACGATGAGCGGCACGATTTCCGAAATCATCGGCATATTGCCAGCGATAAAAATAACCGAACCATATTCCCCCAGCGCACGTGCAAACGCCATCGCAAAGCCAGTAAGCAAAGGCGGGAACAAATGCGGGAACATAATTTTGCAGAACACCGTCAAACGCGATGCGCCGAGGCTTGATGCCGCTTCTTCAATCTCCGGTTCAAAATCTTCTAGCACCGGCTGCACCGTGCGCACAACAAATGGCAGCCCAACAAATATCAGGGCAATGGTGATACCGATTGGAGTGAATGCGATGTTGATACCGAGTGGTTCGATTATTTTGCCGATCCAACCATTGGGCGCATACAGTGCTGTAAGCGCGATGCCGGCTACTGCGGTTGGTAAGGCAAACGGAAGATCGACCATCGCATCTAACATTTTACGGCCGTAAAAATCATAGCGCACCAATACCCATGCAAGTAGCAAACCGAACACGACATTGACGCTGGCGGCGATGAATGAGCAGATAAAGGTGATGCGATAGGCTGCCATTACGCGGGGAGAAGAAATGGATTCTATGATATGCGCCCAATCGCTGGTCGCGGTTTTAAAAAACAGACCAGAAAGCGGGACGAGAACGATCACGGCCAAGTATAAAACCGTAAAGCCCAGCGCAAGGCTGAACCCGGGAATGACCGTGTGTGATTTTAATAATGCGCGCATAGTGAAAATGGATAAATAACGTCCCTAAAGAAGAGGCCATGCCTAGCATATTCCAGAAGCTTCCGCCAGTTTTGTGAGGTTAAAGGTTAGGGGATATCGTTTTTTCTGCCAACCCTTTGATTTGTTTGAGGTTATCAGGGTGTACAATGAGTCCTGTAGGCTTAGGATGTGGAATACGCTCTCCCGGCTCAATCGTCACTGTTTTAGGCGGCGCATTGGCATCCAGTCCGGTTACCACTTTATAGCCCTCAATTCTATCGCCGGCCACTTCACCCCCGATATTAAAGCGATTGCGCACGGAAACATAAGGACCATCTTGTGTTTCCAGTTCATTTTCATAGCCCTTCTTAGAAGCTTCAACTATTGGTCCGTGGAATCTGAAAGTGTCATATGTATGTGCAGTAATGGCTATTTTCACTTGATAATCTTTAGGAAGTGGCTGGCCTCTTTGCGGGAGACCGCCAGCTGCAGGGTTGGAAAGCTTATGTGTATCTTCAGTAGTGCCGCTTTCGTTTTTTACATCAGGGCCAACCACGCCGATATCACCTTCATTGCGTAAAGTGGTGACGGTAGGCACGCGCCTGCCGCTTCCTTCTTTAGGGGCAAACAATGTGTTAGCGATGTTTCCTTCCATATCGGCAGAAGCGCAAGGGCCTTTGTGACCATGCACGACTGTTTCCTGACCCGGACCGAAGACAAAAATCTGCTCCACAAATCCAAATTCCTCATCTCGAAAAATTTCAACCTTGCGGTAGCCGCCGGGCTTATAAGGGTCCGAAGGAAATTTTTCTTCTTCTAATAATAAATTTGGAAATTTTTTCAGCAATAAAGGCTTCACGCGCTCAACCTCGCGCATAGGCTCTGCGCGCAAATCAATCAAATCCTGACGTAACCCTTCCGCCTCTGCTTTCAGCTTTATTTCCTGCTCACCCGTAAGTGCGTTGGCCAATTGTTCTAATATTGCAGCCCTTTCAGTTTCAATATTTTGAAATAGAGATTGGTAAGGTCGGTATATTTTTTGAATCTCTGCCTTCAAGCCTGCGCGATCTCTAGCAACCTCTTCACTTGCACCTTTTTGTCGTTGTTGCTCGATTTCATCCTGTAATTTTTGATGTTCTTGATTTATTTCACTACCAACATATTCGCCGCAACGTTCGTTGTGCGTACGCCCTTCTTGCCAACCATTATTTTCGATTCCGCCAACGCGAGCAATGGAAACTGGAACCATGTCCGGGGAGCCTTCGGCGTGAGGTTTATCTTTTGCAAGTTTGATTGCTCTGTTTTTAAGACGAAGTGTGTAAACCCCTTGGTCTATTAAACTTGCGACGAGTGGATCTTTGGTTAGATCGCGTTCTGGGCCGGTACAGTTAACGACAGTGCCGACGCGTCGAATAGTTTTTTCTTCACTTTTAAAAGGCCCGCTGGTTTCCGGCGCATGATCGGTAGCGACCGGTTTGGTAGTATGACAAACAACAGAAACGGAGCCATCATCTTCAATCCGCACATAATCCAGGCGGCCATTGCGTGCCTTGATGTTCTGCCGCTTCATTTCTTCCTGTATGGCTTCGAAAATATCAGGGTCAATACGATTGCGGAGTGAGCTATACCATGAACCCCAATTGCTTAAAAATTTATCGACTTCTTCTTCCGGCATTCGGGCTTCAATATCCGGCATCTTAGAGCGCAAAGCCGTCATCACGTTTTGCCAGCCCTCTTTTAGCCTGCCACTTTTTCTATCCAGTATGACCGACATTAAACGGTCAACCAACTCTTGTGCCTTAATGGTATCTTGTGCAAGGAGCGAATCCAGGAAATCCGTTTTATAAGAAACAGGAAGGCGGATATGCGGTGCAGGAATAAGAGATTTTGGCGAAAGCCACTGCAATGTATTTCCGTCAACAGTACCGGCATCTATTTGTGCCTTCACGTGGTCGACAGCACTCGGACCACTTCCTACTACAACGATTGGCAATTCGGTTGGCACATTCGGCACCCATGGATTTTGGATAACGCTTGAGTGTTCTTTAAGTTCGTTGCCCTTCGAATCGACTATCTTCAAATGTTTTGGTTTTGGGTTGCCACTATCATCAAGTACAAATCGGAAATGCTCGACTTTTTCTCCACTCGTTGTTTCCAACCATCGATTACCAACATCACCACCGACAGCATTTACACGAGACGCGATAAACTCAAGTTGTACCCCTTTTTCTTGGACCTTCTGCAAAACGAGTGGCTTGACACCGAATTCAATATAAAGGCCAAAAAGTTGGCGGCGGTTATAAGTGTTATCGGTGAATTTTTCACTATCACGCGCAAGCGTTTGTATGAGCTCAAGCTTTTGCTTTAAATGATTTCGCTCTTCTTCATTCGTGCTTTTTTCTAATTGTCCCCGCACTGTTGCTTCGACAGTGGCAAAACCATCTTTGGCCTGAAGCCATTTGAGAAATCCATCTGGGCGCAACCAAACGTGCGCTTCTTTATCATTGGTAAAACCCATTCGTTCTGTGGCTACGTTTAGTGCGCCAATAGAAGTATAAGCTGGTCCTTTAAACTCATTATCAGTGCCATATGAAGGCCCAAAGGCAGTAATTTTTGTGCCGAGCGCCGCTTCAGGAGTAAGTTTTTTGACGGTATTATAGATAGAGGCGAGTGCGCCCAATCCATCCCCAATAATCGCTATGTTTGCAGACATTAAAATGGCTCCCAAATAATTACTATTTAGAAGCACATCTCATGTGAGGTAGCGCTCTGATTAACCTGAATATTACGCGCAAATCTTTAAGAAAACGTTAACGTTAAATGTTATATTCCGTATCAAGTGTTTGAAGGCGGGCTTTGGGAATACGGGTTTTTAAGAGGAGATAGAGTTTCTCTATAGAGCTGCTGGCCGTATGGGTGAAAAGAAAAGGGAAAATACCATGCAAAAGTAGAATGAATCCTACCCAGGTGAGTTTTAGGCTGGTCACCAGCGTAAAACCGAAATGTTGTAAATAAGTTTCGCCCGTTTGTTCGGGGTGGTGGGTGAAGAGTTGTTTGAGCCTGGCTTGCAATAGCGTGAATTGCTCGCGGGTCATTTTATCTCCTATATCATATTTGCCAGGTTGCTTGCGGCATCGACAACGGTGCTAATGGCATAATAAGAAATCATGTAGAGGCCGCTAAAAATCATGGTTTGTCATCCTTTAGAGTAAGTGGTGGAGAAAACCTTGCGGCTCTCTCCACCGGTTTCGTTATTTTGCGCTGTAGATTTGGTCGAACACGCCGCCTTCGCTGAAGTGTTTTTCCTGGGCTACTTTCCAGCCACCGAAATCTTTGATGGTGAGCAGGTTGAGCGTTGGGAAAGTGCTTTTATATTTTGCAGCCACTTCCGGATCGGTCGGACGATAGTAATGGCGAGCGACCAGATCTTGTGCTTCTTTGCTGTAAAGATGCTCGAGATAAGCCTTCGCAACTTCCGTTGTTCCGTTACGCGCTGTATTCTTATCAACCACAGCAACGGGTGGCTCTGCTAAAATACTCAATGTTGGAATTACGATATCGAATTTATCTTTGCCGAGTTCTTTTTTAGCAAGGAATGCTTCGTTTTCCCATGCGAGCAACACATCACCGATACCGCGTTGGATAAAGGTAGTGGTGGAGCCACGCGCGCCGGTATCAAGCACTGGCACATTTGCAAATAATGCTTTGACGAATTCTTTCGCTTTCGCTTCGTCACCATTATTATGCTTCAATGCATAACCATACGCCGCGAGATAGTTCCAGCGTGCGCCGCCGGAAGTTTTCGGATTTGGCGTGATGACCGAAACACCAGGTTTCACCAAATCATTCCAATCTTTGATATGTTTTGGATTCCCCTTTTTCACCAAGAACACAATGGTTGAGGTGTAAGGCGCGCTGTTATTTGGCAGTTTCTCCTGCCAATCAAGCGTGAGCAGTTTTGCTTTATCTGCGATTGCATCAATATCATATGCAAGCGCGAGGGTGACGACATCGGCTTTGAGGCCATCAATCACCGCACGTGCTTGTTTGCCGGAACCACCATGCGATTGACGAACTTTGACATCATCACCGGTTTTGGTTTTCCAGAATTTGGCGAACTGATCGTTATATTCCTCATAGAGTTCCCGCGTTGGGTCATAAGAAACATTCAGTATTTCCACCTCTTTGGCGGCGAGCGATGTTGTAAACAGCAGAGCTGTCAGCGTTAAAATAATTTTGTTCATGATAATCCTCTTCTAATTAAAATCTGAATTGTAAGCGGTTGATAATAGCTTGTTCGTTTTGACGGTCACCGCGTGTCGCACCACCATCAAATGAAGTGTAGGCATAGTTGGCATTCCATTTCAGGTTATTGTTTAAATACCAATTGAGGCCTGCCACATATTCACGTGCTTCTTTGACGGATTTGGTTGGGTCAGCATAAATCGGGAACGCTTTGTCATCAATATTAAGCTGGCTTACCCGGCCCAAAACTTCCCACGCACCCCATTGTCCGCTTTGCAAATCGAAATCGTTTTTCACTTTTACACCTTCGAAGCTTGCATCTTCACCGGTCAACACATAGCTCGCGAGCAATGTCCATGCATCGTTGCTGAGCGTTGTTTTTCGGCTGCCGTTGCGCACATTGCCATCCGCTTTCACATATTCACCCAAGAAGCCGAATGGACCGCCATAGTAATAGACTTGCGGGTTGATGCGCCATTCATTGCCATCGGCGATGGATCCGGTGGAATACGTAAACACTCTCGCTTGCGCATTTGAGCGATAACCATCGGTTAGCCCCGTGTTAGTCGTAGTACCATTGCGGTTACCAAGGCTACCGGCAACACCAACGCCAAGACCTTGCAACACTGCTGTTTCCGAATTGCGGAAGGGGTGTGCGAATACACGCGCGGTTACGTCTTTTGCGTTATCCGTATCACTATTGGAGTCACCATAATCTGCCGTACCATTGGTGAAGGCTACTTGGTATTCGAGTGTTTGTGGAATGAATTCACCATAGAACTGCACCCCAATATCGCGGAATGGAACAAGGTTTGTCGCAAGGCCGCGTTCCGCAAACGGCAATTCTTGCTCGCTCTGCCAGCGCTCTAAACCAATCGGCGATTTGAATTTACCAACGCGAATGTTAAATAATTTTTGCGGTTTGTAATCGGCATAAGCATCTACCACCCGTGTTTGGTTGCCACCGAAATCAAGCATCAGGCGACCTGAAAAATCATCTTTAATTTTTGCTTCGAAAATAGGCCGCGCTGTACGCACCAAGAACTGGTTCGTATTGCTTGAGTTATCATTATTTAGATAAGTGCGATTATCGATTTGTGCATAACCACGTACACGGAATTCATAATCTTTATTCGGCGAGGTCACCACAAACCCACGTTTATCATCTAGCTGCACCGTCGCGCTTTTTTCGGATTGTGCTTTTTGAACTTCCTCTTTTACTTCTTGCTTCCGTTTCAGGATCGCAATTTCTTGTTCCAGCGCTTTGAGGCGTTCGCTAATATCCTCCGCATGACCAAAACTCGGCAGCAAAACGGTGAGCGCTGTGGTGGCAGCGAGTAGATGCTTCTTCATAACAATGTCCTTTCGTAAGGTTGTTAGGCTTAAAAAAATTAGTATCCGTATAAATCAATATTCGATTGTTTCGTCGAAGCAGATTCCTGGGTTTCTTTGCTTATTTCCTGTGCATCTGCTTCTGTTGCAAATGACCAGATGAGTAATGTTGCCAAAGCAAGGTTACGTAGTGTTTTTGTCGTCAGATGTGCGTTCATAGTTTTCTCCTATTAGAAACTATGCTTGCTGCCTAACGCTCAAAAAGAACCTCGGTGACTTGCAATGATTGGTTATTTTACGAGTAGTAATTTGTCGTTACTGGTTTTGATGAGTCGGTAAATCTGGTCGCCATGCTCGATGAGCAATTCACGGCCGGATTTTAATAGATCGATGCTTTTCATTCGCCGAGTGGATAACTCAAGGGACGGCGTATAATGCGTCAATGTTTGTTCTTCGATATGCATATTCTCCTCCTTATTTATCAAAACGGCGTTTAACAGATTTCTCAACTTGGACGACCCGCGAATCATGAATGGTGATTTCGACCGAGCCATAATCAATCCCTTTGAGTGACTCCAAAATAAAAGCTTCCACATTTGCGTTTTCTTTTTCGCTCATATTGCTCCTCCTTGATTCACTAATTCTTTCAACGTCATACCATCCAGCACGCCCGCAATTGCATTGCGCACTTTGAGCATCACCCGACGTACATCACAGCTATTTTCATCCACACAATCATCGCAGCGGCGATAGGCGGTGGTGCTGGCGCAGGGAATCGGCGCCAATGGGCCATCGACCATCCGAATCACATCGCCAATGCGGATATCGCGTGCGGGCCGAGAAAGAAAATAGCCACCAAAAATCCCACGCTTGCTATCCAAGATTCCGTGCCTTTTCAAATCGAGCAAAATAGCCTCCAAAAACTTGGGCGGCACATCCGCTTCCTGGGCAATCGCTTTTATAGGCAACATCTTCTTCTCCTGCTTCGCCATTACAACCAAACTCTTCAGTGCGTATTTTGCTTTCATGGATAGCATCGGTAGCCTCTCCTATACTCTTTAATTCCTATAAACATAATAGGGATTATAGGGTATGTCAACACACAATCTGTTTTTTTCTCAAAATAGCCTGTTACTTAAGGTTTTATTAACTGGAATCGTGGATAATTTGCTGATGGCGTTACCACCAGATGGCATCCGTAGGTTGTTAGATGAGCTTTTCTTGAGTTCTGATAGCGAGCTATTAAAAGATAAGTTAAAAACACTGCGGATTGGCGAGCTTTTACGTTTTCGCGCGATTGAAGACGGAATGATGTTTAGTGTTAAATATGAGGTGGAAAACATCCTACAGCTGCGTGCGACGGAAAATGAAATAATCCGAGTATTCCAAGATCTCGATATACCATTTCGAATGAGCAAAAAAAGCACCCGTTGGTTTGGCCTAATAGATGAAGGCAAACCACGTTTTTATGGTGTTTTAGATGATGGCCTAATGAAAGCAGTTCATTCTCACACTACAGCAAAAGCATTACATGATAAGATGGTTTTGGCTGGCGAGATCAAATATCTTACCAAACAGACATATCCAGATGACCCCATTTCGGAAGACATGATGGCATGGGCAATGGCCCTAAAGGGAACCACTTCTCTACTAGGCCCTTATTTTCCTACATCTGCATTAAAAAATCTGAGTGATTCTTCGAGTCTTCTCTATGAAGTAAAATTTACTTTAACAAAGCATAAGCTAGGCCATACCTTCCATGAGAATCCATCATTACTTGATTCTACCCTTGCTGCCATTGAAGAATTCGGATTCCGCCGCCTATCTTTTTGCGGCAGAGGAAGTAGTAGCTTTGCCTTCAAAGGCGTGAGGGACAAAGAAGATAATCCGCAATTAGTCCTAATTACGCCAGGCAATCAGGAGCGCGTTCCGCATCCTTGTATATTGCCTGCCATTGAGCAAAAAATTATCGGCAATAAAGAAATACTCGTGCGTATTATGCCGGGCCTAGACACGGATACCGAAATAACCGAACACCATATGGACCAATTAAAAAGTCTCATGAATGCCAGTGGTTTGTATACAAGCTTAACCGCAGGCAATCTATCCGAAATCAGGCCCGGTAATGTTGGCTTATATACGTTTATAAATGAGGCTGGCGAAACAAAAACTGTGCCGATGATTCTTGATTGGGGTGCCATTTCTTGGAATGCACCTGACAAACCAATGCCAACGATAGAACAACAACAGGCTATGCGAGAGCGCTGGGAAAAAACACCCGAACTGCAAGATTGGCTCGAAGCAGAACGTAGTATCGCCAAACAAGCACAAAACGTTTATCGCGGGGAGCAATTGGATGCGTTGCCGCAGGAAGGAACTGTCGCAAAATCCCTGCATAAAGGGCTTTATCCACCAGAAGTCGGCGTGCTATCGCAGATGGCAATCAATGAAGCTCTACAGGGAACCAGGGCCTATCATGAAGTGATGCGCGAATTAGTAGAGTCGCAAGATCTATCTCTCTCACCAAGCGTTTTGATTTACCGCTAGAAATAACTTCCCTTATGAGCCTTAGCGCTATAAGAATAGCCGCATCATGCATCAGAGCTTTTGGCAGAAATTTCAGCACAATAGACGTGCTTTTTGGTGTCTTTACATCTTCCTCGGGATATTCGGCATCTCGCTATTTTCAAACTTCCTGGCCAACGATAAGCCGATTTTTGTCTATGTGCCGGGCGATGCCATTTATCTGCCCACTTTCATCACTTACCCCGAAACCAGCTTTAAAGGCGGCGTATTCGAAACTGAAACCGTCTATCAAGATCCCTACTGGCTAAAACTAATGCTCGACCAAAAGGCGTTCATCCTTTGGCCGCTGCTCGAATTCAGCTACAACACCAATAATTACTCCCTCGAATCCCCCGCCCCTTCCCCGCCCAGCAGCAAAAACTGGCTCGGCACCGATGACCAAGGCCGTGATGTGCTCGCCCGCACGCTCTATGGCCTGCGCCTCTCGATTTTATTCGGCCTAGGCCTCACCATTTTAAGTGCTGTCATAGGCATTACAGCGGGTGCGGTGCAGGGTTATTTCGGCGGCTGGGTTGATTTATTGTTCCAACGCTTCATCGAAATCTGGAGCGGTCTGCCATTGCTTTATGTCCTCATCATCCTCACCAGCTTCATCGCCCCTAACGTCTGGTGGCTGATGATGATTCTGCTGCTGTTCAGCTGGACCTCATTAGTCGGCGTTGTACGAGCCGAATTCCTCAAAGGCCGCAATATGGAATATGTCCGTGCCGCAAAAGCGCTCGGCGTGCGCGAACGCATCATCATTCTGCGACATATTTTGCCGAACTGCTTGGTCGCCTCCGTCACCATCCTGCCTTTTATGCTCTCTGGCTCCGTCACCATCCTCACTGAGCTTGATTTCTTAGGCCTCGGCCTGCCACCTGGTTCGCCTTCGCTGGGTGAATTATTGGCGCAGGGGAAAACGAATTTACATGCGCCATGGCTTGGTATCACTGGGTTTTTTATGGTCGGATTATTGCTTTCGCTGCTGGTATTTATCGGCGAAGGCGTGCGCGATGCATTGAACCCGCGCAAACTCACCCTAAAATCCGCTTGACTTTTAAGCCCCCGGCCCGCAAAAAGACCGCTCCTTCAAAGGAATGTTCCGTGGTAGCTCAGCGGTAGAGCAATCGGCTGTTAACCGATCGGTCGTAGGTTCGATCCCTACCCACGGAGCCAACCTCCCTCAAAAGGTTAAGCTCTTAGAATTCATAGCGAATGGAAAAAGACCAAAGGAATAGCTAGCTTTTTGTAGATTCGACCAAAAGTATGTGCTTTTTTAGAAGCATGATTGAGCTTTTTTCAAAACGACAGGCAAAACTCACGGCACAACCTGGAGAAGTGTACGTCTACGACACTGTCCCTGAGGCCTTACGTAATAAAATTATCTATATTTTAGATGATGCCCTAGGGGATGCAGATGCATACGGCTATTACAATCAGTACAATGGCTATAGTGGTCATGAGAGAGTTCGTGAAGCTTATGCATTCATATGGGATACTTTCCGGCGCGAGCATGGCCTAAGAAAAGAAGAGCAAAAAAATTATAGAAAATCCTTTATCGACTTCTTTTCCGAATGCACCGATTTGTATGCACTAGATTTAATTGAATTGTCGTTTCGAGTAATCGATAGAATTACTCGAAAGTATGAGTATAAGAATTCGAGACGCGCTGACGAAGTTGCCCAAAATGCCCTCGATGAAATAAATCGTCGATTCCAAGAGCACAACATTGGCTATAAATTCGAAAGTGGCCAATTGATCCGAGTTGACTCGGAATTTCTTCACCAGGAAGTCATTAAACCAGCACTATTTTTACTTACAGAAAAGGTTTTTGCTGGTGCTAACGATGAATTCTTAAAGGCGCACGAAGATTATCGTAGGGGTGACTAGGCACTGTTAACAAACCTCAAGTTTGATAAAGGCAAGGGCAAGGAATGCCATGAAAGTGGAATCGAGTTTGTCGACCCTCAGTGCAAGCCGTCTATTTTCCTTGATTTTCTGGAACATATTTTCAATGCGTCTTCG
>CAIJLX010000052.1 GCA_903821695.1 uncultured Alphaproteobacteria bacterium
CAGCAAACAATAGAACGTATGACCGCACGACAACTGCGACCATCAACACTCCTGGTACGTTATCGGGTGTTATTGGTGCGGATGTGGTGACACTAGATACCTCGGGCGCTTATGCGACCTTCGATAATGCTAATGCAGGCACAACACATACCGTTACTGCGGCCGGTTATGCATTAGCTGGTGGCGACGCAGGCAACTATACGTTGACGCAGCCAACGGCAACGAACGTCACGATCTCGCCAGCGACGCTGACGATCACGGCAAGTGATCAGACGAAGACTTATGGTAACGTGAACTTAGGCAATACGGCATTTACCTATGGCACTGGTCTGCGTTCGGGTGAATCGATTGATACGGTTAATTTATCGGTGGTCGATAGCAACACTTTAGGCACCAGCACTTCCGGCAATTGGAATGCGGGTCTTTATCAGATCATGGGCTCTGGCGCGATTGGTAGTGGCGGGTTTAATGCCACCAACTATAACATTGTCTACGCGGCAGGTGCATTAACGGTGCAACAAGCAACGTTGACGCTGGCGGGTCTTTCCGGCACTGACAAAACCTATGATGGTTTATTAACGAGCGCAGTAACCGGCACCGCGACACCAACGGGTGTGATTGCGGGCGATACTGTAAATATCACCAACGGCACCGCAAGCTTTGGCGATGCGAATGTGGGCGTTGGTAAAACAGTGACCTTCTCTGGTTATAGCGTTGGCACGGGTGGCGATTCAGCTAACTATGTTCTCTCTGGTCAGCCTGCAAACTCGACTGCAACGATTAGCAAAGCGCATTTAACCGTCACCGCCGATAGCGGCAAAACCATGGTTTATGGCGGCACCACATTACCAACGTTGACCTATAGCTATACCGGCTTCGTCAATGGCGAGAACGCAACCACCGCCGGCATTACCGGTTCCGCCACCATCGCCACCACTGCAACAGCATATGATGGCACCAATGCCGGTAGCGGATCAAACGCAGGCACCTATGACATTACTATTGCAGCAAACAATCTGCTCGCAACAAACTATGACTTCACCAGCTATATCGATGCGACGAACGGTCTGACTGTAACACCGGCCGTTCTCACCGTGACCGCCGATAATCAAACGCGCAATGCCGGTGCTGCAAATCCAAGCTTCACCCAAACCATCACCGGTTACGCCAATGGCGACACCAGCGCCGTGGTGAGTGGCGGCCCTGTGTATGGCAGCAGCACTGCCGATAGCAATAGCGCTGCCGGCACCTATGGCATCACCGCTTCTTCCGCAGGCCTCACCGCAACCAACAGCAATTACACCTTCGCAGCCGTAGACGGGACCCTCACCGTAAACGCAGTTGCAAGCGGTGGAGGTGGCAGCGGTGGTGGCGGCGGTGTCACACCTCCTCCAGTCGCCGATAATGACTTCTTTATCCCATACAGCGTGCGGCGCATCTCAGAAGATCCATGGATGAATATCATCGGCATAAATGACTCTGATGCGTTTACTATCGATGTCATCAAAGCTTCAAACGACAACCTAGCCTTCGTCTGGAGCGATCCCGAAACCTGGTGGAATCTCTTCATCACAACACCAGCAAATCAAGACAATAAAAAACAGACCGCTAAAAAGAACCAAAAATGGAAATTAGGAACACTAAAAATAGACCAAACACTAGCACAACAACTAGGTATCCAAAACGCAGGGATGTAGGAATTGATTTAGGCCACTTTGGTCGTCAGAGTTTTACAAAGCAAAAAATTAGACACACTTGGTTTATTGACCAAGTCTTACCGTCGAATATTTATATCGGTCTTGGTCAGACGAAGAATTAGCTATTCATCGTATCGAAAAAATCCGCATTGTTTTTGGAGTTCTTGATTTTTTCGCTCAAGAATTCCATCCCCTCGTTTGCACCCATTGGCATCATGATGCGGCGGAGTACCCACATTTTGGTGAGGGTTGCTTTATCGAGGAGAAGCTCTTCTTTGCGGGTTCCGGATTTGGTGACATCGATTGCCGGGAATACGCGTTTGTCGGAGAGTTTACGGTCGAGCACGATTTCTGAGTTACCTGTGCCTTTAAATTCTTCGAAGATCACTTCGTCCATGCGGCTGCCGGTTTCGATCAATGCAGTTGCAATGATGGTCAAGCTTCCACCATCTTCGATATTGCGTGCTGCCCCAAAGAAGCGTTTTGGACGTTGGAGAGCGTTTGAGTCTACCCCACCCGTCAAAACTTTGCCGGATGATGGCACAACGTTGTTATAAGCCCGTGCAAGACGTGTTATCGAATCAAGCAAGATCACCACATCACGTTTATGCTCAACTAAGCGTTTTGCTTTTTCGATGACCATTTCGGCAAGTTGCACGTGGCGGTTTGATGGCTCATCAAATGTTGAGCTTACAACTTCACCATTCACGGTGCGCTGCATGTCGGTTACTTCTTCTGGGCGCTCATCGACAAGAAGAACAATCAGATAAGCTTCTGGATGATTTGCCGTAATTGCGTGCGCGATATTTTGCATCAATACGGTTTTACCAGTACGTGGTGGCGCAACAATCAATGCACGCTGACCGAAACCAATTGGCGCAACTAAATCAATAATCCGGCTGCTGAAATCTTTACCACCTTTTGGTGATTCCATTTTCATTTTGCGATCGGGATAAAGCGGAATCAAGTTATCAAAGTTGATTTTATGTTTTCCGGTTTCTGGATCTTCAAAGTTTACTTTGTTTACTTTCATCAATGAGAAATAACGTTCACCTGTTTTTGGTGCACGAATTTCACCTTCAACCGTATCACCCGTTCTCAAACCAAAACGACGCACTTGGGTTGGTGAAACATAGATATCATCTGGGCCCGCAAGATAGTTTGTTTCTTGTGAACGCAAGAATCCGAAACCGTCTTGTAATAATTCTAGTGTGCCCTCGCTGATGATTTTACCATCAATCTCGCTCATTTTTTTGAGCAGACCATAGATGATATCTTGCTTCAGCAAGGTGCTGGCATTTTCTACACCAGCTTCTTCTGCCAATGCATAAAGCTCATGTGGTTTTTTGCGTTTCAGATCACGTAAATGTAATACAGGAACGTCTTTGCTCTCGCGCTCTGGCGTAGTGTCGATTTTATCTGTCATGTGAGATTTTATCTAAAAAAGGGAGGGGAATTGGCCATTCTTTTAGCCGATAAGCCCAATGTTTGTCAAAAAGATTCTTATCCCTACTATACTATAATTAATTAAATAACTTAAAAAATAGAGGTAGTAGATGGGGGTGTGGGCAGTGTGGATTACTTGTTATCCAGATGCTTATCCCCACTTAGCAAAACTATAACAAATTGAAAATTATGGGCTTAATAAACTTATCTGTTTTAAGTGCCATTGTGGTTAACAACCATGCACAGAGGGATAAAGGGAATATAAAAGAGTAGCGATCTGGGGATGAAATAGGTTAGAGCTAATCCATACACATTAACCCACAATTTATACATTCCTTATGGACAAACGTATCATCAACGTTCACCTAGTTTCCGATTCCACCGGCGAAACCGTATCAAGCATTTGCCGCTCAGTCATGACGCAATTTGAGGAGATGGAAGTTGAAGAACATATCTGGTCATTGGTGCGCACCCAACGGCAGATCGAAAAAGTGATCGAGGGTGTAAAAACTTTCCCCGGCATTGTGATGTATACGTTGGTGCAGGAAGAATTAAACAAACGCTTAGAAGAAGAATGCAAAAAATTAAAGACGCCATGCATCCCTGTGCTTGAAGAAGTGTTGATGCAAGTTTCCGGCTATCTCGGCCAAAAACGCAATGCCAAACCCGGTCGCCAACATCAAATGGATGCCGAATATTTCGCGCGAGTCGAAGCGATTAATTACACCTTACAACATGATGACGGCCAACAAGCCGATGATTTGGAAGAAGCAGATGTGGTGTTAGTCGGCGTTTCGAGAACCTCGAAATCACCAACATGTGTGTATCTTTCCTATCGCGGATTTAAAGCAGCGAATATTCCCTTTGTAAGAACCGATGCATTGCCAGAAAATCTCTCCGAATTAAAAAACCCAATGGTGGTTGGATTGGTGATTTCGCCCGAGCGCCTTATCCAAATCCGCAAAACCCGCCTCAACGAACTCAACGAAAACAAACAAACCAGCTATGTTGATGCCGAAGCAGTAGAAGCAGAAGTACGCGAAGCCCGCCGCCTCTTCAGCAAAAACAACTGGCCCGTCATCGACGTCACCCGCCGCTCCGTAGAAGAAACCGCCGCGAATATCATTCAGCTGATTAATGAGCGGAAGATTGAGAAAGAAAAGGCGGAGTAATTCCGGGCAAAAAAAGGCCTGGTGTACGAGGGGTACACCAGGCAGTAATCATTTTTTAGGCTCCTTAAAGAGTTCTTTTAAAATTTCCCGAAGCTGATTCCAAGCATCGGGTTCTTCCGGCTTCTTCTCCGACATCGTCGTTCTCCAAACGAAGGAAAAAGGAAGAAAAAAGCCCGCACACCACGAGGCGTGGGGCTTTTTGGTAACATAGAGAAAACTGCAGGGCAGAAAGCCCGAAGTGAAGCAGCCTATGTTACCCAAACGAAGGAGAGACTACCCACGAGAAGATCTAGAGACCCTAGGTCTGGCCCTGTCTTTCTTCCCGTGCCCCTCCTCAAGAGGGGGTTAATACCTTCCTCCGAGTCGCTGGCGTTAGGAGGCCGTAAATGCATAGCAAATGGTAGCGTGGAACCCACACTTCATTATAACCAGATGTATCCACCTATAGGCCTAAAGCCAGAACCAAGGCTATTTAACCCTATTAGGCACTGTTAACAAACCTGTATTTTTATGATATAGGTTATGGCGAAAGGGAGATTTTTGCCATGAACAAGCGCTTATATCCTGTGTCTCGCGAAGTTTTCGATCTTGAAATTCGTCCGATTATTGAGGCGGTGAC